>CAYRTV010000022.1:0-15745 GCA_964427225.1 uncultured Eubacteriales bacterium | reverse complement strand
CCGTCCGGGGGTCAGACATGCTCGGCACCCGGCTGCGCCGGGTCCCCTCAAACCCCGCCCTCGGAAGGCTAAATCTTCCATATCGCGTCAACCGGACCCGAATGCCGCTCCGCCTGTGAGAGCACAACAGCTCTTTTTCACTAACCAGCGAAGCGAGCAGAAAGCTGACGGGTCTCTAAGTGAACTGGAACAATGGATCAAGGCCGCGGCCTCGTGGGCACGGTCCCTCGAAAAAAGCGAATGGTCCAAATCAGAATCAAAGGTGATTACCTCCCGAAAGATTTGAAAGCCCATCCCGGGCTGTGAAGCGGCGGTTGGATTCTCTCCGAAACCAATAGCGGTGGGCGGGAGGGTCTTGGCGAGGAGAGAATTCAATCTCCGCTGACAGATCCTGCTGCCAGACTGCAGCACCTGCGTGGTGGCGGGACATGGCCCTTATTTCTTACTTTTGATTTTTTCCAGGGCATCCAGCCGCTTTTTCATCTTCCTGATATCACGGATAAGGTCAAAAAGCCGCGGGATGGAGGCCCAGGCTTTGCGCCAGGTTCTGATCTCAAGATGCGGATATCCGGCCGCAATGGTACCGGAGGGAATGTCATTGGTGACTCCCGTTTTTGCGGCGAGAATGACGTTGTCTTCGATAGTCAGATGGTCGGCGATGCCGACCTGCCCGCTGACAATGACATTATTCCCCAGCCGGGAACTGCCGGCGACTCCAGCCTGGCTCATCAAAATACAGTTTTCACCGATTATGACATTATGAGCAATCTGGACCAGGTTATCTATTTTGGTTCCCTTGCCGATGACGGTATCATCCAATGCCGCCCGGTCAACCGTTGAATTCGCTCCGACTTCCACATCATCATGAATGATGACCCGGCCGGTTTGAGGCACTTTCAGGTGACGGCCGCTGCTGTCTTTGATGTAGCCGAAGCCGTCTGATCCGATAACAGCTCCGTTGTGAATGATGACCCGGTTTCCGATGAGACAATTTTCCCGGATGGCGGCATGGGAGTGCAGGATGCATTTTTTCCCCAAACGGGTGCCTGGAAAAATGGAGACGTGAGGGAAAATGACGGAACCGTCTCCGATTCGAACATCTTCTCCGATAACGGCGTACGCGCCGATCGTCACATCCGATCCCAGTTGGGCGGTTTCGGCTACTTGAGCCCGGGCATGAATACCCGGCCGGGGCCGGTAGGGGCGATAAAACATTTGAACCACCCGGACAAAATCATGATAGGGCTCTGGAGAACGGATGACCGGTCTTTGGCCAAATTTTTCTCCGGGAGGAAGCAGGGCTGCGGATGCCTGTGTCTTTTCCAGCCGGTCCCGAAATTTAGCTTTAGATAGGAAAACCAGGTCTCCGGGCCGGGCTTGCTCCAGACTGGCCCAGCCCGTGATTTTAACCTTTCCGTCCCCTTCATAAGGCCGCTGCAGTTTGCGGGCCAATTCTGCCACAGTCAGTAAAAAGGCATCAGGTATATTTCTCATGCAGCCTCTCATTCAGGACAGCCGCTAATTCAGCCCCCCAGAATAAAATTACCAGAGAAAAAGACAGCCATAGCAGGAAAAAGATAATAGACGTCAGGGTGCCTTGCAGCAGCTTGGAGAGTACGATGCCGATAGCGGAAAAATGTGCCACATAAAATGCGAATATTCGCTTGAACACTTCCCATAACAGTGTACTGGCCAGGGCGGCGACCGCGGCGGCTTGGGTGAATACTTTAATTTCCGGAATGAATTTGTACAAAATGAAGAAAACCACAAATGTCAGGGTAAAAGGGATGAGGTACTGCAAGAAAAAGTTATCTGCCAGGAAAACCACCTTGGGATTGATATTTTGGGCGATGATCTCACTTTCTCTCAATGTTCGGTGAAGGGCGGTCCATATGGCTGTTATGGAAAGCGAAATCAGCATGATGATTCCAAGGACGAACATGATCATGTATTCCATCAGCCGGTTGTAAAAAAAAGACTTTTGGTAGTTGGTTTTGAATATGAAATTGATTGCGTAGATCAAATTGGAAAACAGGAAACTCGCGGCGATAAACGATCCTGCCAAGCCGAACCACCCGAGATTAGAGATATTGCGGGACACGTATTGGATTCTTTCGAAAAAAAGCGGATCGAGTTCCGCAAAAAATTCATCCGAAAGTACATTCAGGCTGCGGAAAGCGAGTTCAGAATCCCCCAGGATTTTGGTCGTGATAAATGCGAAAAGAGCGACCAGCGGAATGGCGCACAGAAGGGCGAAGTAGGAAATTATGATGGAAAAATTTCCGCATCTATCTTCATTAAACCGCTTGAAAGTCGTTTTAATGATGTTGAAAATAAAATAAGCCATATAACCCCGGGGTGTGATTTAGTTGCTGCTTAAACGTAATTCCCCCACTGGACCATCAGAATGATAATGGAGATCAGAAGTGCATAGATCACCAGTGTTTCGATCAAAACCAGTCCGAAAATCAAGAGAAACCGAATATGAGGAGCGGACGCGGGATTTCTGGAAATACCTTCTGCGGCACTGGAGATGGCTTTTGCCTGGCAATAAGCACCGGCGGAAGAAGCAATTGTGATAATGGCGCCTCCAATGAGCAAAGCCCATTTGAAAAGGGATGCGCGATTATCGGAAAGGTCAGCTTCCTGAGCGAGAAGAGGTGTGCTCATGACAACAGCCAAAAAGAACAACATAAATAGAGTTTTTAGATATTTAGACATATTTTTCTCCTTTTTCTTTTTTATTCTTCCTCCTGGGCAACCGCTCCCGCAAGATATATGCAGGAAAGCAGGACAAAAACAAATGCCTGGATAAAAGAGGTGAAAATCGCCACGGCCATGAAGGGCAGGGGCAGGAAAAACGGAATGATTGAAGCGATAACCACAATTAAAAGTTCTTCAGCAAAAATATTTCCGAATAAACGGATGGAAAGAGAGACTACTCTGGAGAAATGGCTGATAATTTCGATAGGAATAAGTAAAGGGGCAAGGGCGGGAATAGGGCCCATGAAGTGTTTAAGGTAATGACCGACACCCTGCGCTTTGATTCCCTGCCAGTGATAATAAAAGAAAACCACCAGTGCACAGGCAGCGGTAACATTCAGTTTGCTGGTTGGAGCCATCATCCCGGGAACCAGGCCGATTAAATTGCTGAAAAAAATGAAAAGGCCAATTGTGGCTATCATGGAAGTATACCGGGGCCCTTTTTCGCCCACAATATCTTTAAGCTGATTTTCGAACATTTGATAAATCATTTCCAGGAAACTCTGAAGTTTGGTAGGAATCAACTTGAGATTTCGGGAAGTCAGCCCGAAAAAAAGAATCAGCAGCGAGGACACTAAAATGCACATCACGACATAATCGGGAATCAGGTGTTCCGGATGATGGACTTCAATTCCCAGCCACCCGAGCAGGGCAGCGATGGGCGGGCTGAAAACTTTATTGAACAGCTCGACAATGTATAGACTGTGTTCTAAGGCTTCCATTTTTTCATCTGTATAAAAGCTGCGGCGGCCTCAAAAAGAAATACGGCTACGATGGATGAGAAGCCGGCGGCTAACGCAAATATTTTCTTTGAGAAAAAAAGAATTATAATTGAAAACACCAGGATAATCAATAGAAGGCGGAGTCCGTACAGGAAGACAGCGGTTTTAAGGGCACGGGGTTTTGACTGATCGAGGAAACGGTCCACTGATGCCTTCAGCCAGAGAAATCCGATGACGGCGACCCCTCCCCCGGCCAGAACCAGCAGCGCGGTGGTTAAGTCAAACATAATAAGGGACCCGAATGCTAGGACCAGGGTTACAACGCCGATTTCTTTAGGAATGCGGCGCAGGATTTTTTCATCCAATGGCGGCTGTTCTTTTTCCATGAGTGTATTATTTTATATCACTTGGTCCGGTTTGTATAGGACGGGACGCGCCGGGAGAGGATCAGCCCCCGTTTTCATCTTTGTGTCGATCGAGTTCTCGAAAAAGAGATACAAAGCCGGAAATGATCCCGAAAAGCAAAAAGACAATCAGAAGCCAGGGATGGGTATTCAGCCATTTATCCAGATAATAGCCGATAAAAAGCCCGATAGCGATGGAAGAAGGCAGCACCAGGCCGATGGTGCTCAAAGCCAGCATTTTCCGTAATGGAGGTTTTTTGTCGTTATCCTTGTCTGATTGCAGCATTTGTGTTTTTGATGAGGCTGATACAGTTTCATTATCAACGGAAAAGAAAAAAAAATCAAAACCTCAAATGAAACGTTTACGGTTGGGGCTCAGTTGATTAAATAACAGGGGTTGTGTTACATTTGGAGCAAATGTTTAGAAAGCTGATTTTCCTCCTCTGGGCGCCGGGAATAATCATGATGCTTTGTCTGCCGACAGCCGCTCAAAAAAAGGCATCCACCGCCTTGCAGGTCATCGCCCATACCAAAGAAAGGATCGATGACCTGATGATAGCATCCGGGGATGTGGAGATACATTATGGCGATATAAAAGTTTTCGCCGATTGGATTGAATTGAATCTGGAAACCAAAGATGTGCTGGCCCGGGGGGGCGTGCACATCCATCTCTCCAATGAAGTGATCAGCGTGGAAGAGATTGACTTCAACCTGGAGACTTCGCGGGGTAAACTCAAAGATGTTCATGGGCTGGTCCAGCCCTCGATAACTTATGAGGCTAAAACCGTAGAAAGGGAAAACGAGGCTTTGTATCATTTAAAAGACGCGTGGATCACATCCTGTACCCAAACCGTTCCCCGGTGGCGGTTTAAATTCGACCGGGCCGATTTCAAAAAAGAAGATTATGTGGCTATGTGGAATTCGGTTTTTTATATAAAAAAAATTCCGGTATTTTACCTTCCCTATATGCGGTACCCCCTTGATACCCAGCGTTCAACCGGTTTTCTAATTCCCAAGCTGGGCTTTAACGGCCGCAAAGGATTCCAGTTATCGGAAAGTTTTTACTGGGATATTCAGCCCAATATGGATGCCACTTTCAATTTGGATTATTATTCCTATAAAGGCGTAGGCGGAGGTATGCAGTATCGCTATATGCTTTCCGAAAACATCGCCGGCGAAATGAATCTGTTTTATTTTCGTTTCAGGGAAGAAGAGGCGCAGCTGTATGATTCCTCCGATGCCTACATTTTCCGGTTTCAGCATCAACAGCCGCTGCCGAGTGATTTCCGGCTGGTTGCGGATGTGGATTATCAGAGTTCATTCGATTTTCTAAGGGAATTTGACAATAATTTTTACCGGGCTGTCATGGCCAACCGCCGGTCTCAAGTTTACTTGACCCGGTCCTGGTCTTACTTCAATCTTAATTTTCGTGTCTCTCAGTTTGAAACCCATTTTACCAGCAGCAACCGCTCCATTATCAGCCGAAATACTCCTGAAGTCAGTTTCACTTCGTCTAAAATCAAGCTGTTTTCTCCGTTGTACTTGTCTTTTTCCTCGTCTTTTCAACGCTGGGAATATGGATGGAATGATGCTTTCGATGAGGGCGCACAAAAAAAATCACAAAGAATTGCGCTCAGTCCTCAGCTCAATCTTCCGTTCAATGCTCTTCCATGGCTGACCATAAACAGCAACCTGTCATCCAACTTCACCTATTATTTTCAGAGTTATGCTTTAGATAAAAATGAAGTTGTGAATGAGCCGCTGCTGACCCGCAATTCTGTTATTGAAACCGAGTTTATCGGACCGGTATTTTACCGGGTTTATTTTGACGCGGATAATAATCCTAAATGGAAACATATTATTGAACCAAATCTGACTTACAGGTATGAAAGTCCGGTTTCCTCTCCGGAACGGATAATAACCACCAGATTTTTCTATATCAACCATTACCTCAGTTACGGATTGACCAACCGGCTCCTGATTAAGGAGAAAAACGCCGCCAGGGAAATATTTACTTTGGGGATCAGTCAAAATTATTATTTTGAACCGGAAAACGGCCCTCTGCAAGTGTATCAGGTTGATGGAGAAATCCCGGAATTTTCCGACATCAGCGCTTATCTGCGGTTCTACCCTACCCGGGCATACAGTGTGGATATGTCCGCGGCGTTCAATCCCTATTATAATACCTTTTCACGAATGCGGCTGAGTGCGTCACTGGGCCGGCCGGAAGGCATTTGGTTTTTGCGGGTTAACTGGTATAAAAGCATCAATCCTTTCCGGGAAAACATATTTTATTCCCGCCACCAGGTTGGATTTTCAGGCGGCATTAAATTTCCCGCCTTGTCCTTGGAAGCCCGCGGAGATATTGATATCAATATAGAAAGGCGGGAAATTCTTTATTCCGCCGCGTCAGTGGTTTATCATTATCAGTGCCTGGATTTTATCACGGACTTCCGGATTTTTTATTTTCGGGATAAACCGGAAATTCAGTTTGGATTTTCTCTCGCACTGGGCAATATTGGAAAAACGACGGATTTTCTGGGAGGCGCGGAATTTTAATATCCGGGCATTATCCGGAAACGATGAGGCTGTCATGAAAGGACTTATTTTAAGCGGAGGCAAAGGGACCAGACTGAGACCGTTGACCTTCACACAAGCCAAACAACTGGTGCCGGTTGCCAATAAGCCGGTTTTATTTTATGGGATTGAAGCGCTGAAAGAAGCCGGCATCGACGATATCGGCATCATTGTCGGAGACACGAAGGAAGAAATCAAGCGAAGTGTAGGGGATGGATCCAGATGGGGAATTAAAGTGACCTATATTGAGCAGGAAGCCCCCCTGGGGCTGGCGCACGCGGTAAAGATTTCCCGGGATTATATACAGGATGAGCCGTTTGTGATGTATTTAGGCGATAATATCTTGAAAAGCGGCATCTGTTCGCTGGTTGATGAATTTCAGCGGGATAAACCGAATTCTTTGATATTATTAACCAGGGTTGCGAATCCGCGCATGTTCGGAGTGGCGGAACTGCGGAACGGCAAAGTAGTCAACCTGGTTGAAAAACCCGAGCATCCACCCAGTAATTTAGCCCTGGTCGGAGTGTATATGTTTGATTCTCATATTTTTGAAGCCGTCAATGCCATTCAGCCTTCCTGGAGGAATGAACTGGAAATCACCGACGCCATTCAATATTTGGTTAAAAACGGCTTTGACGTCCATTCCCATCTTGTCAGCGGATGGTGGAAGGACACGGGCAAAATTGAGGATATCCTGGAGGCCAACCGTTTGATTTTGGAAGGCCTCCCGGGGCGCATAGAGGGCGATGCGGATGCGGCTTCCCGGATGGATGGGAATGTCGTATTGGAAGACGGAGCCAAATTGGTCAATACCATCGTCCGGGGACCGGCCATAATTGGAGCGGATACAGTCATAGAGGATTCATATATCGGCCCTTATACGGCCGTGCAGAACAACTGCAGGATTGTTAAAACCGAGATCGAAAACAGCATAGTGATGGAACGAAGCGAGATCAGGGAAGTTTCCAGCCGCATTGACGAAAGCCTGATCGGCCGGGAAGTCACCATTAAGAAATGCCCGCCGCGGCCGGCGGTTTACCGGTTCATGGTTGGTGACCAAAGCCAAATCACGATTAAATGATAGTAACGGGAAACATAATGATCCTGGCTTATTCACGGGCCGGGAAGGCAATCAATGTATTTTCGTGATGAGAAAGACATTGCAAAAATATCGCCATTTTATTATGAATGAGCCAGGCTAGGTAAAGGAGACGGAAAATGATCGACGGTGTGGAAATAAAAAAATTAAAAGTTATTCCGGATGAACGGGGCCGGCTGATGGAGATTCTCCGCAGTGACGATGCCCTGTTCCGTAAATTCGGACAGGTATACATGACGACCACGTATCCCGGAGTGGTGAAAGCTTGGCATCTGCATAGAATCCAAACCGATCATGTGGCCTGTCTCTGGGGAATGATCAAGCTGGCTCTGTACGACCCTAGAGGATCCTCCCCCACAAAAGGAAAGGTCGATCAGTTTTACCTGGGTGTCCATCAGCCCCGGCTGGTGAAGATCCCGCAGGGTGTTTATCATGGGTGGAAGTGCATCAGTGAACATGAAGCCCTTATTCTCAATATTCCGACAGAAGTTTACAATTACAAACAGCCGGATGAGCATCGGCTGGACCCTCACGATAATGATATTCCCTATTCCTGGCAACGTAAGGACGGATAAATGCGGGATTTAAGGAAAAAAACATTGCTGGTGACAGGGGGAAGCGGGTTTATAGGCAGTAATTTCATTCATTACTGGCTGGAAAAATACCCGTTATCAAACATAATTAACCTTGATAAACTGACCTACGCCGGCAATCCGGATAATCTGCGGGATGTTGAAGATGACGCCCGGTATACATTTGTCCAGGGAGATGTCCGTGATGCTGAACTGGTGAAATCGCTGATGAAACAAGCGAACGTGGTGGTTCATTTGGCGGCGGAGACGCACGTGGACCGTTCCATCATGTATGCCGGAGATTTTGTTCTTACCGATGTTTACGGCAGCTTTGTATTGCTGGAGGCTCTCAGGGAATCGGACATCGAGGTCTTTCTGCATGTCAGTACGGATGAGGTGTACGGAAGCCGAGAGCAAGGTTTCTTTATGGAAGGGGACACCATCAATCCTTCCTCTCCCTACGCAGCCTCTAAAGCGGGCGCTGACCGGATGGCCCATGCGTACGTTGTGACTTACGGTCTGCCGATTATCATTACCCGTCCCAGCAATAATTACGGTCCTTTTCAATATCCGGAAAAATTCATCCCGCTTTTTATCACCAATGCCCTCGAGGATGAATCTCTGCCTCTCTACGGCAAGGGGGGAAATGTCCGGGATTGGCTTTATGTCCGCGACCATTGCCGGGCTATGGATGTCTTGCTGGCCAAGGGAGAGGCCGGGGAGGCCTACAATGTCGGGGGCGGCTGTGAAGTAAAAAATATTGAGACCGCTCGAAAAATTTTGGAATTGCTGAATAAGCCGGACGAGCTGCTCACCTTTGTCCCAGACCGGCCCGGCCATGATATCCGCTATGCGTTGGATTGTAAAAAAATCGGCAGGCTGGGGTGGGCTCCGAAGACCTCTTTCGAGCAGGGAATGGCAGAGACGGTCCGGTGGTACCGGAATCATTTAGACTGGTGGCGGAAAATTAAGCATCAAAGTCAGGATTTTCGGTCCTATTACCGGTCGCAGTATAAAGACCGGAAGCGTTAATCTTCCCTGTTTAATTATAGCCGGGTCGTTGCGGCCCTCTGTATCATCTCCAGGCCGCAGCAGCATCCACATGTCATCCCCAGGCCGCGGTAGCGGCCGTGGGAATCTTAGACTGCCTCGCCTTAATGAACCGTTTCCGCCTTCGCGGCATCGGACCCGGCTTCCGCTCCCGTTCAGATTTTTAACGCCATTCCTCGCTCGGGTTTTCGGTGCCTGCGCAACTCCCCCCTTCCGGGGGTCAGACATGCTCGGCACCCGGCTGCGCCGGGTCCCCTCAACCCCTGCGCTCGGAAGGCTAAATCTTCAATATCGCGTCAGCCGCGCCCGAACGCCGCTCCGCTGGCCCTCTGTGTCATTCTGAGGAATGCGCCAGCAGTCCGAAGAAACCTAAAGTGATTTGTCTGATAATCCGCATCTGGTTTTGCGGCATCTTACACCTGTCATCTCCAGGCCGCAGCAGCATCCACATGTCATCCCCAGGCCGCGGTAGCGGCCGTGGGAATCTTAGACTGCCTCGCCTTAATGAACCGTTTCCGCCTTCGCGGCATCGGACCCGGCTTCCGCTCCCATTCAGATTTTTACGCCGCATTTTTTTATTATGAAAAATTCGGGTTAGCCAAAAAGGCCGGATTTTTGTAAAATGTCCCCTTATCCTGGATTATTCAACAGCGGAACAGCCGCAGTCAGGAAAATGGATCTCATGAATAGACCAGGTATTTGCCATAGGAGGAAACAATGAAAGTCTTGATCACTGGAATAACCGGATTTGCAGGCAGCCACCTCGCTGATTTCATTCTGGAGGAACATACGGATGTTCAGGTTTACGGCATGATAAGATGGCGGAGCCGGCGTGAAAATATTCGTCACCTGCAGGATAAGGTGGAATTAGTGGAAGCGGATTTAAAGGATATGGTGTCGTTAAAAAAATGTTTGGCGCAAATCAAGCCTGACCGGATTTTTCATCTCGCCGCCCAAAGTTTTGTCCCCACATCCTGGACCTGCCCTACGGAAACTTTCGCTATCAACAGCATCGGGCAGATTAACCTTTTTGAAGCCTTGCTGAGCTTGGGCTTGAAACCGCGCATTCAGATTGCCGGCTCCAGTGAAGAGTATGGTATGGTGTATGAAGATGAAGTGCCGATGAAAGAAACCAACCCGCTGCGGCCGTTGAGCCCCTATGCCGTCAGCAAAGTCGCGCAGGACCTGCTGGCTTACCAGTATCATCAGAGCTACGGACTTCCGGCCGTGCGCACCCGTGGATTTAATCATACCGGGCCGCGCAGGGGCGAGGTGTTCATCTGTTCTAATTTTGCCCGCCAGATTGCCGAAATTGAGTCCGGAAAACGGGAACCGGTTATTTATGTCGGAAATTTGGAGGCCAAGCGGGATTTTACCGATGTGCGGGATATGGTCCGGGCCTACTGGCTGAGTCTGGAGAAAGGCGAGCCGGGTGATGTATACAATATCGGCAGCGGGACCACGCATAAAATCAAAGATGTGCTGAACATGCTCCTCTCAATGACGGATGCGCAGGTAAAAGTTGAAGTTGATCCCAGCCGCCTGCGGCCTTCCGATGTTCCCATTCTGCTGGCCGACAGCACAAAATTCCGCCGTGTGACCGGATGGGAGCTGCGGTATGACTTTTTCCAATCCCTGCAGGATTTGCTGAACTATTGGCGGGAAAGAGTATAAAGTGCGGGCTTTTATCACCGGAGCGTCGGGTTTTGTGGGCCGGTTTCTGCTGCAGGCTCTGAAAGAACGGGGGCATACCTGTTTCGGAACGACCTATCCCGATCATCCCGAAGCGGTAAAACCGCTTTGCCGCAATGGG
The DNA here is from genome assembly GCA_964427225.1 of uncultured Eubacteriales bacterium. Classification (GTDB taxonomy): domain Bacteria; phylum Acidobacteriota; class Aminicenantia; order Aminicenantales; family Aminicenantaceae; genus CAYRTV01. Next base: position 4,745 of record CAYRTV010000022.1, on the reverse strand, counting down.
GTGTGTAAGCTGGATATACGCAATAAGGAAAGGGTTGAGGCCGCGCTGAGGACAGCCCGTCCGGACTGGGTATTTCACTTGGCGGCCGTATCGAATGTCGGATATTCCTGGACCTATCGCCGGGAAACCTTGGAAACCAATATTTTAGGAACGTTTCAGGTCTTAGAGGGTGTGAAAACGGCGGCGCCGGATGCCAGGGTGCTTTTCGTCAGTTCTTCCGATGTATACGGTGTTTCCAAACAATTGGACCGGGCTTTGCTGGAAAACGATCCCGTTGATCCGGTCAATCCTTATGCCTACAGCAAAATCAGCGGGGAACAGCTCTGCCGGTTTTATTCTCATATTGAGGGACTTGATATTGTGGTTTCCCGTTCATTTCCTCATACCGGTCCGGGACAAAGCAAGGATTTTGTCTGCTCTGACTGGGCGTATCAAATCGCGGCGATTGAGCAGGAAAAAATTAAACCGGTCATTCATGTGGGGAATATCGAAGTAAAAAGAGATTTCTCGGATGTCCGGGATACGGTTAAGGCTTATATTGCCTTGCTGGAAAAAGGGCACAGCGGAGAAATGTATAATGTTGCCCGAGGCCGTTCTATCGCATTGAAGGATATTCTGTATATTTTGACTGACTCTTCCTCCTGCCGGATCGATATTGAGGTGGATCAAAGCAAGCTGCGCAAGGTGGACATCCCGGATTTACGGGGAAATCATCATAAGATCAAAGCGCATACCGGGTGGGAAGCGGATATTCCTTTATCCCGCACCTTGACCGATTTGCTTCATTTTTGGAGGACACACATCGAAGCGGGGCGGGGGGACGGATAGACCTGAAAGAAAAATTGCGTATAATAGAAACCTTGCAGCAAGAGAAGCGCTGAAAATCTGAGATAAAGGCGAGAAAAATGTGTGGTGTTATTGGATTGATGGCCAAGGAGGATGTGTTCAAAGATCTCTATCAGGGGATTTTGGCCATTCAGCATCGCGGTCAGGATGCAGCCGGTATGATCACCTATGACGGGCGCTTTCATACCAAAAAAGGAAACGGTCAGGTCAATGATATCTTTGATGCGGAAAACGCCCGCCGGCTGAAGGGACAGATAGGCATCGGTCACACCCGGTATCCCACCATCGGGGGCGGCGGCGGAGAGGATGCCCAGCCGTTTTTCGTCAATTCACCGCACGGTATCATCATGGGCCATAACGGAAATGTGGTCAATTATCAGGAATTGAAATCCCTGTTATTTGATAAATACCGCCGGATTGTCAACTCAAATAACGATGTTGAAGTCATATTGAATTTGTTTGCACAGGAACTCGCCAAACAAAATGCCCATACCTTAAAACCGGAAGACATATACGAAGCTGTTCGGGGAGTATTTAAAAAAGTACGCGGCAGTTATTCCGTTATTGCTTATATCGCAGAACAAGGAATGGTGGCCTTCCGTGACCCGTACGGCATCAAGCCATTGGTTTACGGCGTCCGCAAACGGGGGTTGAAACCGGAATATGCGCTGGCTTCGGAAAGCGTCAGTTTGAACATGATGAATTTTTCCGATATTCAGGATTTGGAACCGGGAGAGGTGATTTTTATCGACCGGAAATGGAACCTGCATTCCCGCGTTCTGACACATGGACATAGAACTCCCTGCTTATTTGAATGGGTGTATTTTGCCCGCCCGGATTCTTTTATTGACAATGTCAACGTCTACAAGTGCCGGATTAACCTGGGCCGTTTTCTGGCGGAAAAGATCCGGAAGCAGGAGCTTGAGATTGATGTCGTGGTCCCGGTCCCGGATTCCGCCCGGGATGCCGCCATTGAAATTGCGCGCAAACTGAATCTTCCCTACCGGGAGGCTCTGGTTAAAAACCGTTATATTGGCCGGACGTTTATCATGCCTTCGGCTAAATCCCGGAAAAGCTCCATCCGTCAAAAGCTGAATCCGATCGCTGCGGAATTTAAAGATAAAAATGTACTGCTGGTGGATGACAGTATTGTTCGAGGCAATACGTCCCGCTCCATTATAGAGATGGTCCGGGACTGCGGTGCAAACAAAGTCTTCTTCGCATCTTATTCTCCCCCCCTGCGGTACCCGTGTGTTTACGGCATAGATATGCAGACCATGAGTGAATTTATTGCCCGCGATTCAAACCCTGACCAGGTAGCAAAAAAAATAAAAGCGGATAAAGTGATCTATCAATCCCTGGATGCTTTACGGCAAGCCGTGCAGCTGGAAAATCCGGAGCTGACCGATTTTTGCGGAGCCTGTTTCAGCGGGGAATATCCTACCGGCGACATCACCCCGGAAGTTTTGGAAAATATCGAAAAAGAGCGGAGCGACATACAGCGCAGGCAGCTCGAGCTGGATATTTAAGTTATTCTTGCAGCCCTGAGAGCAGTTCAGCCCCGGTGACTGTTGCGGTTCCGATTTTGCCGACCACTAAACCTGCGGCGATATTGGATAGAATAGCGGCCTCCTGAATAGTCGCACCGGATAAAAGCGCCAGGGCAGCCGCTGAGATGACAGTGTCCCCGGCCCCGGTGACATCAAACACTTCTTTGGCGATGGTGGGGATGTGAAAATAATCGCAGTTATTTTCAAAGATTGTCATGCCTTGTTCGCCCCGTTTTATGATTAAATACCGGGTGGAGATACGATTAAAAATTTCCTGGCCGGCGTCGGCCACCTCTTCGTCGCTGTTACAGGGACGGTTCACAATTTTTGCTGCTTCAATATGATTCGGGGTGATCAGCGTAACCGGGGAAAAGATCGAAAAGTTATCCACTTTGGGATCGATGTAAACCGGGATTTCATTTTTTTCCGTGAAAGCCAGCACGGATTTCATCAAGGGTTTGCTTATAATGCCCTTGTTGTAATCGGAAATCACAATTCCGTCATACTTCTCCTCTTGAATAAAGTCTAAGATTTTTTTCCTGCAGACTGACGGTATGGAATCACGGGTTTCATAATCAACCCGGACCACTTGCTGATGATGAGCGATAATCCGGGTTTTTACGGATGTGGAACGGTCAGGCAGAGTGAAGATTCCCCGGTTATCAGAGACTTTTTGTTTGATCCACTCGCCGGAAAAATCATTTCCCACCACTCCGACCAGCAACGGCTCAGCTCCCAAGCTTTTTAGATTATGGCTGACGTTACCGGCTCCTCCCAGACAGGACGTGTCTTTATTAACAGCGACAACCGGGACCGGCGCCTCGGGAGAAATGCGCTCAACATCGCCCCAGACATAACGGTCAAGCATCAAATCACCCAAAACCAGGATTTTCTTTTCTTTGAATTTGTTTAGAATACGCTTAGCTCTTTGCATTGGGATGGATGTCATGGCCGTTTCTCCAAATAAATAGGGTTTGATAAAATCCAGGGACAGCTTTCGGAGAGAAACCGGTGCCGGAGGTAAACTTCCACCCGGTAAAATCCGGGGGACTTCACATTAAACTGAATCGGGATTTCGGCAGGCAAAGGGATAGGGTCGCCGTTATGGATAAGCTGGACGCTGCATGCGGCCCCCTGAGGGAGTTGAATGTGAAGGACCGTGTCTGTTTCTAACCGTGCTTTTGTCCCCATTGGAATGAGCTGTCCCCCGCTTTCGCCCCAGAATCTGAATCCGGAAGCGTGGGCGGCGGCATCGATGCTGTTATAAAAACCGCCTTTTTGGAGGGCGGAAAAAATGTGGGCTCCGGCGGTTTTTTCATCGGGTTCCAGCTCTCGGTCCAAAGGAATATGCAGCCGCAGCAGAGCGAATAAGGTCTTGTAAAACATATGGGCATCCGCAGCAAAATAACCGTAAAAAGGCTGTCGTTGATTGATGCTATCCCATTTCTTTAAGTTCGCCCGGGGGGAATGCAGCATTTTGACGGCGGTGATTTCGGGTTTGACCAGCAAGAAAGGCAGATAAGGGATAATTTCCGGAAAACTGGATTTCAGCATGGAATCCGCGTTGATGATCTCCATGCCGGAATAGTATCCAGTTTCTCCCCAGCTCCAGCGGTTCTTGGAATAAGGATGGGCAATAACGGAGATGCCTTTTTTTTTAAAGATTTGAAAGGCCGCTTTTTCTGCATCATGAGATAGAGGGTAATATGGGGGGGGAATATTCATAGTGACGAGATGGCCGCGGTTAAGGGATAGCTCGCTGCCCCCCAGGATAAGGATTCCGGATTTGTGTCCGGAGGCCTGTATGCTTTCCAGGTTAAGGTTACCGTGGTCGGTGAGAATGAGAAAATCGGCTCCGCTGGCGGCTGCGGCCTCAGAGATGAAATCCAGATTTTTCGCTCCATCGGAAAATTGAGAATGAACATGAAAAATGCCGACCAGCTCATTGGGAAGTGACCGGAAAGGGGCTGCGGCCTGGTTGAATTGCAGAAGCTGGTATCCGAACCAAGTCAAATATATTGCCAAGGCGGAGACCAAGGCGATCTTAATCCGGCGCGCGGCTGATTTTTTTTTCATTCCATTGATTCTTTGAGCAGGCGTTCCCGGCTGAAGGGCAAGGTCAAAATAAAAAGAAATAAAGTCACTACTTCAGCATCCCCGAAATTGTATTCAAACAAACCGGCAATGGAAACAGCCAAGAGACAGGCCAGGGCGGCGGCGGTCAAAGGAAAGAGTGCTTGATTTTTGTTTTTAAGCAGCTTGACCAAAGAAATAAACGCCCAGACAAGAAAGATGACCCAAGCCAGCAGGGTCGGGATTCCTCTTTCCGCAGCGATTTGAATGGGATTG
>CAYRTV010000021.1:0-15795 GCA_964427225.1 uncultured Eubacteriales bacterium | reverse complement strand
GGTTGGGGGGGACCGGATTAGGCCTGTCCATTGTCAAGCATATCATTCAGATGCATGGGGGAAATATCGAAGTGGAGAGCACTCCAGGCATCGGCACGCGATTCGTCATCACTTTTCCAGCAGGGTAGTCTTTCTTTTCCGCAAGAGTCATCCTGAAACCTGCGGCAGCAGACTTGAGCCCAAATTAACCAAAATTTAACACATTCTTTATCCCTATTTAATCAATCCCTATCAAAATAGAGCTGAATTTCATTAAGGAGGTTTGATGAAATAAACATTTAGAGCAAAGATAAGTGTATTTAAAAATTAGCAATTAATTTTGCAAGGAGGAAAAAAGAATGAAAAAGGTAAGTTTAGTTTTGATGGCTGTCATGGCCGTCTCGCTTCTTCCGGGCCTGGCCCAGGCCCAAGGTGAATTCAAGGGCAAGATGTTCGGCGACTATTATTATGTCGCCGGCAACAATGTGGAGGACTATGAAGGGCGGCATGGACTGTGGTTCCGGCGGATTTATTTCACCTACAATAACCAGCTGACCGACAATATCAAAATGCGGCTGCGGCTGGAAATGGATTCACCGGGGGATTTTACAAGCAAGGATAAAATGGTTCCGGTTGTGAAGGATGCATATTTGAGTTACTCTTTCGGAAGCCATGCTATCAAAGGAGGCGTTATTTCACCTCCCACTTTCGGTAAAACCATCGAGGATTTCTGGGGTTACCGTTCCCTGGTGAAAACCCCGCTTGACTTGTTCAAAATCAGATCTTCACGCGATCACGGAATAGCATTGGAAGGAGACCTTGATGAAGGCGGAACGGTTAACTATACCCTGATGTATGGGAACGGCTCTTCCAATAAGGGCGAAAACAATAACAGTAAAACACTGTATGGCGCCCTTACTTTCCATCCTGCTGAAGGTTTTGTATTAGAAGCCTACGGCGATTATGAGACCGAAGAAAACGATGTCAGTTCCATGGTGTATCAGGGTTTTGCTGGTTATCAGGGAGATTGGGGCCGTTTAGGAATTCATTATGCCAATGAACATGTCAGCGCTGGAGATATGAGCTTGGATTTCGGCATTCTGTCCGGATTCGCGGTCATCACTGCCGGCGGAGGCGTGGATATCATCGCCCGTTACGACAAAACCATGGGCGACGGCTGGGAAGCTGCTTTTAATGGCCAAAAAATTTCTTATAGCCCGATGGCCAAGAGCGTCAAAACAAACCTGATCATCGCCGGTGTCAGTTTTGAAGTGTTGAAAGATTTCTGGCTGATTCCAAATGTCAAGTATGCTTTTTATGATGAACCGGAATTCGGCGACAAACCCGATGCCGATATCTATGCCAACTTGACATTTTTCTTAAAATTTAAATAATCCAATAGGAGAGTTGTACAATGAAAAACAAACTGTTTCTTAATGTCATGGCTGTGGCGGCCGGCATCGCTTTGCTGGCCGGCGGATTCGCCTTCGCAGCCAAAAACATCACCATCAAGGGATCCACAACGGTTCTCCCGATTTCCCAGGCCTGTGCTGAAGTTTTCATGAATCAGCATGCGGATATCGACATTTCCGTACAGGGCGGCGGTTCCGGAGTGGGGATTGCTTCTGTTATCGACGGCACGGCTGATATCGGGGATGCTTCCCGGCCGGCCAAGGACAAAGAGTATGCCACTGCTAAAGAGAAAGGCGTGGATCTGTATGAGAACGTGGTTGCTTTAGACGGCATTGCGGTTATCGTTCATCCCAGCAATTCGGTTAACGGCCTCACCAAAGACCAGATCAAAGACATCTATACCGGTAAAATCTCCAACTGGAACGAAGTCGGCGGTGACAAAGCCAAGATTGTGGTCGTTTCCCGTGACAGCGCCAGCGGAACGTTTGAAACCTTTAACGACCTGGCTCTGGATGATGAAAAAGTCCGTCCGGATGCTTTGCTGCAGGCCTCCAACCAGGCTGTGGCTCAGACTGTTTCCCGGACAAAAGGCGCCATCGGATATGTCGGCATGGGCTATCTTTCTGATGCTGTAAAGGGATTAGAGGTCAATGGTGTTGAACCTACCAAGCAGAATGTTGTCGACGGCTCCTATATTCTTGCCCGCAAATTATTCATGTACACCAACGGACAACCCAAAGGCGCGACGGCGGAATTCATCAATTTTGTGCAGAGCGAAGATGGACAAAAATTAGTGGAAAAGCAAGGTTTTGTTCCTATAAAATAGCCGTTATCACAACCTAGAGTGAAACAGGAGAAATAAGATGACAGCAAAGGCCAGGCGGATTAAAGAGCGGATTTATAAGTACATATTCTCCGCACTGGCCTTTGCGTCTCTTCTTTTCCTGGTCGGCATCACGCTTACTCTTTTTTTAGAGGGAACGCCGGTGTTTAAAGAAGTCAATTTCTTTAAATTTTTAGGCGGAACTTCCTGGTATCCAACCCACGGCGAACCGGAATACGGCATTTTGCCTTTGATTATGGGCTCTTTATGGGTGACCTTTGGAGCAATAGTGGTATGTGTGCCGCTGGGTGTGGGAAGCGCCTTGTTCATCAATGAACTGGCCGGGCGCCGGACCAAAGCTATTCTCAAACCCATTATTGAGCTGCTGGCCGGCATACCATCAATTGTTTATGGATTTTTCGGGATGGTGATTGTGGCTCCTTTGATTCAGGACTTTTTAAATCTTCCGGTGGGACTTACGGCTTTTACAGGGGCTTTGATTTTAGGAATTATGGCCACCCCCACCGTATGCAGCATCTCGGAAGATGCCTTGAGTTTTGTTCCCAGGGAATTCAGAGAAGCTTCTTTCGCTGTTGGCGCCAATCGCTGGCAGACGCTTACCCGGGTGGTCATTCCGGCAGCCGCGTCCGGCATATCCACCGGTATTATATTAGGAATGAGCCGTGCCGTAGGAGAAACCATGACGGTACTGATGGTCACGGGCGGGGCCGCGGTGATGCCGAAAACATTTTTTCAGCCGGTACGCCCTATGACCGCAACCATTGCCGCGGAAATGGGTGAAACGGTTATGGGGAGCACGCATTATAATGCCCTGTTTGCGATTGGGCTGATTCTATTCTTTATCACTTTAACTTTTAATATTGTAGCGGAATTGATCAGCCGCAGATTCCGGCTGAAACTGGGATTGGGACGATGAAACGCACCGATATATCACAAAGGATCGGGATCGGTACCCTTTTCCTTGCTATTGGGATAACCATCTTTTTTCTTGGCTCCATTATTTATTTCATTGCGGTGCGCGGCATTCAAGTCATATCCTGGGAATTTCTAACCGCCGTTCCCAAAGAGGCCATGACAGCCGGAGGAGTGGGCCCTGCGATAGTTGGAACGATCTACTTGGTTGTCGGGGCTATAGTATTTGCCCTTCCCTTGGGTGTTGCTTGCGCTATTTTCCTAACGGAATATTCTCCCCGGAGCTTTATTGTCAACATCATCCGGATGAGCATAAACAATCTGGCTGGGGTTCCTTCGGTCGTATTCGGCCTATTTGGATTCGCCGTCTTTGTTAAGATGATCGGACTCGGTGTTTCAGCCCTTTCCGGAAGCTTAACTTTGGGAATCCTGGTACTGCCCCAGATTATTTCCGCAACTCAGGAAGCTTTGCTCGCAGTGCCTCAATCTTACCGTGAAGCTTCTTTGGCAGTCGGAGCGACACATTGGCAGACGATCAAAAATATTGTGGTTCCCACCGCATCTCCAGGAATCATGACCGGGATTATATTGAGCATCGGACGGGTGGCGGGAGAAACCGCTCCCATTTTGTTTACGGCAGCAACTTTTTATACCCGGGGCTTTCCAAAATCCTTTCTTTCCGAAGTCATGGCTTTGCCCTACCATATATACGCACTGATGACAGAAGGAACCCATCCGGAGCAGCAGACTGAAATTGCCTACGGATGCGCCTTTATTCTTCTCGTTTTGGTCTTGTCCATCTCTGCAACGGCAATTGTCATCCGGCAGCGGCAGCGAGGCGCAAATGAATAATAATATCAAAATAAGAGTTGAAAATATCAATTTTTTTTATGGAAAAAATCAAGCTTTGAAAAATATCAGTATGGATATTCATACCAATCAGGTTACCGCCTTGATTGGGCCTTCCGGATGCGGAAAATCAACGTTTATCCGGATGATCAACCGCATGAACGATATGGTGCCGAAAACCCGGGCAGAGGGTAACATATATCTGGATAATGATAATGTTTTATCCTCGAAGGTGGATGTGGTGGATATCCGCCGGCGGGTGGGGATGGTGTTTCAAAAACCAAATCCATTTCCGAAAAGCATTTTTGACAACCTCAGTTATGGATTGAAAATCAACGGCTGGCACAACCGGCATAAAATAGAAGAAAGAGTTATTGATTCTTTAAAAAAAGCGGCATTGTGGAACGAAGTCAAGGACCGGCTGCAGGATAATGCCCTGGGCTTGTCGGGCGGTCAGCAGCAGCGGCTGTGTATTGCCCGCTGTATTGCAGTGGAACCGGAGGTTATTCTTTTTGACGAACCATGTGCCAGCCTGGATCCGATTTCAACCAAGAAAATTGAAGAACTCATCGAAGAGTTGAAAAAGGATTATACCATCGTTATTGTGACGCACAATATGCAGCAGGCAGCCCGGATTTCGCAGTACACCGCCTTTTTATTCTTGGGTGAACTGATCGAGTATGCTACCACAGACGAGCTGTTCACAGTCCCCAAAAACAAAATGACCGAAGATTATCTGACAGGTAAGTTCGGGTAATCCACCAATTTAAATTGCGGGAGAAGAAGGATGTTAAGTGAAGAAATCACAAAACTGAAAAAGCGGCTGATTGAATATGCAGGACTGGTTGAAAATATGATTGATAAAAGTGTTTCCGGATTAACCGAAAAAAATGAAGTCCTGCTAAGAGAAGTAGAAGAGAAAGATGAACCCAAAGCCAATCAGTTTGAAATCGAACTGGAAGAACAGTGCATGATACTTATCGCAAAATATCAGCCCCGGGCCAAGGATTTGAGGATCATATTGCGGATTGATCAAATGAACAACGACTTGGAACGAATGGCCGACCAAGCGGTCAATATCGTGGAAAGCGGATTGTATTTGATCCAGCAGCCGCAGCTGAAGCCGCTGATAGATATCCCGAAAATGGGTGAAATCACGATTCAGATGGTAAAAGACAGTATTGACGCCTTTGTCCGGGAGGACGCCGGACTAGCCAAAGATGTTTGCGAACGGGACCAAGTGATTGACGACCTTAAAGACCAAATCCAGCGTGAACTCTTCACCTATATCGCTTCTCAACCCAGCTCCATTGAACGGGCCTTTCATTTGATCCGGATCGCCAACAATCTGGAGCGGATCGGAGATCTGTCTACAAATATTTGTGAAGATGTTATTTTCATTGTCAACGGCAGGGTCATCAAGCATCACCGCGACGAAGAATAAAAAGCGAACACTTTTTCATTTTTTCCGCATGTTGGGATATGGTATAATTTCTTCCTGTAGATGAACTGACCTGTCAGACCATGATGGTGCTGAGAAGGTTGACATGATTTTGTGGAGGTCATTAATGCCATTTATTGAGGAAGACGGCAAGAAAATCGAAGTTAATGAAGAAGGATTTTTAGCCCATCCGGAGGAGTGGAACAAGACATTAGCTGAAGTACTGGCCCGGAAAGAAGAGGGCATAGAACAGTTAACTGAAGACCATTGGAAGGTTATACAATACATCCGCGATTATTATAATGAAAAGAATTTGGCTCCAATGGTCCGCAAAGTTTGTAAAAATACCGGATTCAAACTGAAGTATATATTTGAACTTTTTCCTTCCGGCCCAGCCAAAGGCGCCTGCAAAGTGGCCGGCCTGCCTAAACCGGATGGATGTGTTTAAATTCCGGGGCCCAGAATGCAGACAGCGCTGAAATATGGAGTGATCCTGGCCGCAGCGGTTGCTTCAGCTTCATGTGTGTTTAAGGCCGTGAGAACGCGTTCTTTTGCCAAAAAAACATCATTTTCCCAAGCTTCCGGCCGAACCTGGAAAGGGATTTTATATGCCTTCAGCAGGGGCCTGGCACCCTGGGAAAAAGAAAGCGCCAAGAAGCATTTGCCGACGTATTTTGCGGGAATTCTTTATCATGCCGGAATTTTTGTCGCGTTTTTTGTTCTGCTGCTGCGGATGATTTCGGCTGAGTTATTGTTTACGGCGGCGGTGCGAATTATTCTTGCAGGAGGATTAGCCGCGGGTCTTGGTTTGCTGATAAAAAGACTGTCCCAAACCTACCTGCGGCACATCAGTTCAGCGGATGATTATATTTCGAATCTACTGGCGGATCTTTTCCTCTTATCCGCGCTGCTCAGCACCTGGCTGGCTGCGGCCCTGCCTTGGTTTCACATCGCCGCTATTGTTTTACTGGTGTACCTGCCCTGGGGAAAAATCATTCATTGCGTTTTCTTTTTCTATTCCCGCACTGTCTTTGGCAGGTTTTTCGGCCGCCGCGGGGTTTATCCGCATCATAGAGGAACCGATCCGGCAAAATGACAAAAAATGCCGTCATTTTTCCGGAGCAAATCAAGCGGATTGAAGAGGAATTTTTTCGCCGAATATCCAGGGATGATGCGGTTTTTTTACAGACTTGCGCGCGCTGCGGTTTATGTTCGGATTCCTGTCATTATTATATTGCCGAAGCACACCCCCATAATGTGCCGGCTTATAAATTAAATCTTCTTGTCCGTGCCTTCAAAAATCTGAGAAAGCGATCAAGACAAGCCCATTATTTAAACCGGCAGCTTGTGGATGAATGGGTCGATACTTTATTCGGCCGCTGCACTTTATGCGGCCGCTGTGCCGTCAACTGCACCATGGGAATCAATATTCCATACCTTATTCGCGCCGCCCGCGGCGCGTTGGCGGCAGCCGGTTTGGTTCCGGACGGCCTGCAGTCAACCATCACCACCGCCTTGGAAAAAGGTAATAATATGGGCATATCAAAGGAGGACTGGCTGGAAACGGTGGAATGGCTTGAAGAAGAACTGCAGGATGATTTGGATGACCCCGGGGCCGCCATCCCCGTAGATAAGCAGAATTGCCGGTTTCTCTATACCATCAATCCCCGGGAGGCGATGTTTTTTCCTCTATCCATATCGGCCGCCGCAAAGGTGTTTCATGCCGCCGGAGAGAGCTGGACCTTTTCGAGTGAAAATTTTGATGTGACCAATTATGGACTGTATTCGGGAAGCGACCGTGATGCAGGACAAATGTCGAAACGTTTGGCGGATTCCATGCAGCGGCTCAACAGCCAAGAATTGATCCTGGCTGAATGCGGTCATGGTTTCAATTCCAACCGCTGGGAAGCTCCGGAATGGCTGCAGAGGAGCTTTACCTTCCCGGTAAGGAGTATTATTGAGGTGATAGCGGAATACATCCGCCGGGACCGCATACGATTGAACCCGGAAAAAAATGATAAAATGATAACCCTGCATGATCCCTGCAACCTGGTCCGTTTAGGCGGGATTATTGAAGAGCAGCGTTTTGTTTTATCCCGCAGTGTTAAACATTTCATTGAAATGCACCCTAACCGCGAGAAAAACTTCTGCTGCGGCGGAGGGGGAGGGCAGCTTGCTATGACCCGCTTTGCCGAAAGGCGGCTTCAGTCCGGACGAATCAAGGCGGAACAGATTCGTGAAACGGGAGCCGAAATAGTTGTCACTCCCTGCCACAACTGCATTGACCAGCTTATGGAGCTGAATAAGCATTATAAACTGAATATCGAAATCAAAACACTGACGGAAATAGTCGCCGATGCCATTATTTGAGTAATAGCGGAGGCGAATTTTTCACCTTTTGTTTTTCATCTGAGCGATTTCGTGCACGGCTTCGACGGCGGCCTGAATGTCTTCTTCCGTATTAAATGGGCCGATTCCAAAGCGGACAGAGCCGTGTATTTTATCGGTTCCGATCTGTTTATGGACCAGGGGAGCGCAGTGAAGCCCGGTACGGCAGGCAATATGATAATCAACATCGAGAAGAGTCCCCGTATTCAGCGCTTCCATTCCTTCAACATTGAATGTTAATATTCCGATATGATCGGAAAGATCATCCTGCATGTACAAAATCACCCCGTCAATATCCCGCAGGCCGTCCCGAAGCATCCGGGTTAATTTCATTTCATGTGCATGAATGTTGTGCATTCCCTTATCCAAAATCCATTGAACGCCTTTATACAGCCCGGCCACTCCCACCGAGTTGAGCGTGCCGTATTCCAAACGATAAGGATATTCATCCAAATGAGTCCGCACTGCAGAGCGGACTCCGGTGCCTCCGGCCCGGGTATGACGGATATGAATGCCGTTCCTGACACATAATCCTCCGATGCCGGTCGGGCCGAGCAGGGATTTATGCCCGGTAAAGGCCACAATATCAATGCAGGACTCCTTCATATCGATCGGTATTTTACCGGCTGATTGGGACGCATCAACAGCGAAAATGATGTTTTTTTCCCGGCAAATACGGCCGATCTCTGTAACCGGCTGAATGGTACCGATAACGTTGGAAGCATGATTGATGATCACTAATTTTGTATTTGGCTTTATGGCTTTTTGAAAATCATTAGGATCGACGAATCCTTTTTCGTCAAAAGGGATATGATCGACTTCCACTCCCTGGTATTGCTCTAGATGATAAAGCGGGCGAATAACGGAATTATGTTCCAGAGTTGTGGTTACAGCATGGTCTCCCTTCTGCAAAATGCCCCATATGATTAAATTGAGTGTATCAGTGGAATTGTAGCTGAAGCACAGCTGGTCGGGTTGATCGCCGTTAAAAAAATCCGTCAGTATTTTCCTGGTTTCATCCACGATTTCTCCTGCTTCCATACAGAGGTCGTACCCTGACCGGCCCGGATTGACTCCAAAATTGCGGTAGAATTTGTCCATGAATTGATACACTTCTTCAGGCTTGGGAAATGAAGTAGCTCCATTATCAAGATAAATCAATTTTTCCATGACTTTCACTCCCTAGGAAATAATATGAAAAAAAATTATACAAAACCAAGGCTTGATAGCCAATGATTTTTTCTTACCCGGATGAAAAAATTGACATGAGTTTCCCAATTAGAATAAAATTTATAGTTTCGGGCATGCTGCATCTCCCGTATTTAGGGAAAGGTCCGTTTTTCAATTGATTCAAATGAATTAAAGGAGATTACCGTGATAATAAAGAATGAGAATGAAATCAAGGCCACCATTCCTGGGGGTGAGTCAATTAAAGGCGTCAGGAAAAAAGTTTTGATCGGCCCTGAAGACGGATCCGATCAAATAATCATGAGACGCTTTATAGTTCAGGGCGGGGGGAACACACCTCTTCATACGCATGATTTCGAACATGTCGTAAAAATAGAAAGCGGCCAGGGAATAGTTGTTGATAATGAAGGCAATGAACACCGGGCAGCAGCAGGGAACAGCCTCTTCATTCCCGCGAATGAAAAACATCAATTCAGAAACCCGGGTTCCCAGCCATTTCAGTTTCTTTGTATTATTCTTAATCCCGAGCAATCTGGATAAAGGAATAATCGATGAAAAAAAGAACCAATAGAGCGATTGAATTTTTATTGGCGCGAGGGAATCTGCCGATATTATTTTGGCTGAAAAAAGACATTCTGGAAGTTCCTGTGGAGCGGGAATATAAAAATCTCCAGAAGTACGCAGACCGTATACGTATTTTAGAGGAACAAAATGCGAATGGATCCTGGTGTGAGAAGAAATATGTCGGCCATGCCACCTTGGAAAAGACACATTCAATCGTTGAGACTTTGCGGAATCTGTTTAAATTATATGATCTAGGCTGCACAAATAAAGATAAGGCGATTCGAAAAGGAGTCGAGTATTTATTCACAACCCAGTCCAAAGAAGGAGACTTCCGGGGGGCGTATATGCATGAATATGCCCCGACCTATCATTCCCTCATTTTGGAAATTGCGAGTTTGTTTGGATTTCATGACGCTTCCGAGATGAATAAAGGATTCCAATGGCTGATGAAAAACCGGCAGCAGGACGGGGGATGGGCGATTCCATACCGCACGGTTGAAAAAAAAGTATTTGAAAACCGTTATAACAACTCTCATTCCAACGAAAGTCATAACGAACCCATTAAGCCTAACAAATCAAAGCCTTCCTCCAGTTTTGTGACCGGAATGGTCCTTCGGGCTTTAGCAGCATCGCCGAGATGGAGAGAACATAAAGAGACAAAAAAAGTCGGAGAATTGCTTTTATCCCATTTTTTTAAAGCGGATAAATATTCCGATCAAAAAAGCGCTGCCGGATGGAAAGAACTATCCTACCCGTTTTGGGGAACGAATATACTCAGCAGTTTGGATTCATTATCTAAAACCGGTTTCTCGCCTGAACATGAAATTATCCAGCCGGCTCTTCAATGGCTGCTTCGCAGGCAGAAGCCTCAGGGATATTGGGAAGCCCGATATAAAAAAGCTGAATTGGAAGACCATCTCTGGATCACCATTGCGGTATTGCGTATGCTGAAAAGCTTTGATTTGATCGAAGCCTGAAGCTTTGACCGGTTAGTGGATGTATTCGACAAAACGATTATCCATTTCATCGAGAATTTGAGTCAAGCGGGTTTTGCATTGCAGGAAATCCTCGAACAAAGAGGGCTCATTGTGCGGAATATCAACATCGATATGGAAATGTGTAAAATGCGGCCCCTTGATGCCGCAGCGGATATTCCGAATCAGGTTTTTGAGCTCTTGGGAGCCGAATTTCCTTCTGGATATTATTTGTTCCGATTCCATTTTGTAATGCTCAAAAACCGCAGCTCATTCCCGGTTATTTCCTCGTCGGAGAATCCCGGCGATTTCACGGAGGATCAAGCTCAATTCTTTGATCCGCCACATCTCCACTTGATTCATAATCATCTTGTCCTGTTCAATAGGACCCTTTCTGATATGGTATCGCTATTTACATTATTTATAATATGCATGATTTAAACGGAAAAACCAACAAATAAATGTTTATGCCTAGCCTGGATTATTCACGGGCCGAGATTGCCGCAGATTTCGGTTTGCGGCGAGGAAGTCGTGGTTCTTCACTACGACGAGCTGCAAACCGGAAGATGCGGTGAGATTCGGCCCGCCTGAAGGGTAAAAAATGGCGATTATAATATAAATGTGCAAATGAAAAACGTTCCATTTGAACTTTCAATAAAAATCATGTTAATCGCTGATAAAAAAGAAATGGCGAAAACATCGCAATTTTTTCATGAATAATTCAGGCTAGATATCATTTTTTTAATAACAACCCGTCATTATAATGCCAGATATGGGAAAAAAAAGCGAGTGTCAGGGGTTTCCGAAGATGAAGAACCCTGTTTTTCTGACCAGTCCTTGATCAGGACACTCCTGCAGCAATTGTTCAATGGATCGTTTGAAAATGGGATGCAGCCGGTCGGGTGCGATCTCGGCCAGCGGTTTTAGCACAAAACGCCGGATATGCATACTGGGATGGGGAATGATCAAATCCGGACTCGACACAATCCGGTCTTCAGCCAGTAAAATATCCAGATCAATCTTCCGGGCATGATTAGGCGGAGAAGGTCTGCGGCCCATGGCGTATTCGATGGATTTGAGATAATTCAGCAGCGCATCCGGTTCCCATTCAGATGAAACCGCCGCCGCCAGGTTCAAGAACCAGGGCTGTTTTTTGTATCCCTTTGGTTCTGTCTCATAGATAGAAGAAATTTTGGTGATGGTTGTATTGCCTGCCTTGATACATTCCAATGCTCTTTCAAGATTTTGCTGCCTGTTCCCCAGATTGCTGCCTAAACCGATATAAAACTCCATTATAAAAATAGTATCAACTTCTCATGAAGTTTACAATTGGGGGATAAAAATGAATTCGCCTTCATAGACAAGTTCGGCAGTCCCGGATAAGAAAACATTTTGTTTGTGTTTATCCCAATCGACTCGCAGCTCACCGCCTCTGGTCCTTACCTGCAGAGGAGGCGAAAGCCCTTTCTGAATATGGGAAAGGAAAGCCGCGGCGACAGCTCCGGTTCCACAGGAAAGTGTTTCTGCTTCCACCCCCCGCTCAAACGTCCGGATTTTAATGGAGCCATCCGCCAAGACTTGAACAAAATCTACATTTGTGCCTTGCGGAAATGCGGGATTAGAACGGTATTCGGTTCCTTCCGTCTGAACATCAACGGCATCAAGATTTTCCGTAAACAGTACAAAATGAGGGACGCCGGTATGTATAAAACCGGCTTCAACCTGGTCTGAGCGGGTAAAAACCTTTTTGTAGGGCTCAACCAGTTCGGGGTAGGGAAAGGTGATGGTGACGGCATTGCCGCTGCACACCGCATAATAGATGGTTTCGTTGATTTCAAACGACAGAGAAGCCCCGGTAATTTGTTTTTTATAGGCATAGAGACCAAGGCAGCGGGCGCCGTTGCCGCACATTTCGGCAGGGCACCCATCGGGATTGAAATGACGGTACAAAATGTCGGCCCGGGCACTTTCTTCCAGTAAAATAACGCCGTCGGCGCCGACGGCAAACCGTCGCCGGCATACGCTTTTGAAAAACTCCCGTTCCCGGCCGCTGTGTTTTTTTTCCCGGTTATCGATCAAGATGAAGTCATTGCCTGCGGCAACCGCCTTGGTGAATTTCATGTTCCGCTAAAAAAGATGGAATTGAATAAAAGTTTGAAAGTTCCGTAAGGCTGGGCCCGGTACTGTACCGGAAATCCGAGCAGAACGGCCCGGCCTTGGCCTTTGGGAACATCGAGAATAGCGCTTTTGTGATGGATGATCTTTTCTCCATGGATCCACCCGCTCATAAGCAGGTGCTCGTCCGCATATTTCGCCGCACTGACCGGTTTTTCGTCATCATCAAAGGCAGGCAGAATATCAAAGGCACACGAATTGGAAAACACACCGGCCGCTTCCTGTGTCATCCCATACGCAACGGGATGATTATGATTGAATTCCAGCCTCAGCAGTGAACCATTGCAGACAAATTCTTCCCGGTCGACTTTTGTCAGGATATTCCGGACGGGCAGATTCAGGGATTCAATGGCGAAATCACAAGAATGATTGAGGCAAATCAAAGTCCCCCCGTTTTCTACAAAATCCTGCAGGCTGCGGACTCCTTCGACGCCGATACCGCCGGCGTATTTAGGTGGAACCGTGCCCTTTTGGTGACCGTTGACAATGATCTCACTGCGATAGAAGCTGGGAATGATAATGGCATCAAAATTTTCATGTAGACGGCCTGCCCGTATCTCGGCATCATGGAGTATCGTATACGGAAACTCATATCTTTCCATAAGAAACCTGGTCCACCCTTCATCCGCATTTGCCATCCATGATTGGTATAAACCTAACCGCGTGGTTTTGATTTCCATCATATCGGCATTTGGTTTCCCGGAGATACCAGTGACGGCTAGATTTAAATCCTCGGAAAGGGTTGCCATGAAAGAGCGTTCTACGCTGTTGGAGAGGACCAGTATGGTTCCAGCAGCGTACTGTTTATTGTTCCGGGAAAACGCCTCCTTGGCCCAGAGTATACGCCCGCCGGCTTTTAATATCCGGTTCATAGCCGTGAAGGCATTATTTTCTTGATGGTTTAAGGCATACGCATAGCCGGCACGCCCGGAAATGCCTCCTTCCTGAAAGCTTATCTGTTCAACCCGGGACATTTGCACTGTAATGGGGCTGCGGGACGTTGTTGTCTTCACTCCAAATTGATAGGGGAGGGTCCATCCCATTTGGTCGTAAGAGCTAAGGGGAGCGCCCTCGAATTCAACCGGACGGATGATGCCTTGCCAAAGATCAGGATATTTTCTCAGGTCCGGATATTGCTGCACCTCAAACATATTTTTAGCAAATAACCCGAAAGGCTGCGCGGCGGGGATGATATATGTTCCCCGGGGATATTCGATTCCGTCATGAACAAACTCCTCCTGACTTGCATAGACCTTAATTCCTAAGAGCTGCATTCTATCCAGCAGCAAAGCAGCCGTTCCGGGATCATGCTGTTTTTTGGGGACGATCCATCCATAAGGCGGTTCGTTTTTAAAACGGGAGATCACGTCCTCAGCCATTTTGAACTTGTTGAACAGCAGCTTTTCCCGGTAGCGGGAGGCCACATCCAAGACCGCTTTGGAAGCGGTCAAACAATAGTCCACCGCATCTCCCAGGCGCCACCAGCCGCCGCGCCAGGGATTGGGATAAAAAGCGGACATCGTCATATCCTGATATTCCTTGGGGAAATCCCGCACGGTATAAAAGTGGGGCGTGGCATATCTGTACAAAGCGGTTTCCGTTAAAATTGAAATAATATTGTGTGAATCCACAACTTGGGTCACATAGCCGGGGAACCAAGTATCAAAAACAATCCGGGAGATGGCGCCTTCTTTGTCTTCCGCATCGAAGGCTTCCCCCATAGCGGATCCCACCATATTTTGCCAGCGCACTACCAGGGGATGCACATTGGGATTGGTCGGTTCCGCATTGGGAGGAGTCCAGATGCGGGCGGGGAAGGGCGCGGTCTGGTGATGGTTATACAAAATAACCGGAAACCATTCCTGATTGACCAGCCGGGTGATATTCCGGGTCTCCTTCAGATTAGCTATATACGAATCGCGGTTATTATCGTGGCCGGCGAAAATGTGATATAGCCAGGGCATAGGAGAAACTTCATACGGGGTTCCCACCAGGGGATGATACCATTCCGCCAACAGGTTCATGCCGTCCGGGTTAGCGAAAACCAGAACAATAATGGTTTCAGAAAGAATCCGCTGTGTCCATTCATCGCTGCCCGTGATAAGGTCATAAGCCAGTTGAATATTATGCTGAGCGGGAGCGCATTCCGATGCATGCAGACCGCCGTCTATATAGACAACAGCTTTGCCCCTGGCCGCTAATTCACGGGCACTTTCAGCAGTGAGACCCTGCGCCAGCGATAAACGGCGGACGATGGATTTATACTCATCCAGATGCTTCAGGTTTTCCGCATGGGAAATAACGGCATAAATCATGTCCATGTCCATCGAAGTTTTGCCGGCGTTAAATAAACGGATCCGGTCGGAATGGTCCTCCAGGGTTTGAAAGTATTGTACGGCCTGATCATAAGAAGCCAGATGATAATCCGCACCGACCTTGAATCCAAGAATATCTTCCGGAGGCGGCACTTGGCCCGAAAGCGGAATAATGCCGCATAGACTGATAATAAGAAATCCCAAAAAGCCTTTTTTAACTGTGTTCATATGTTCTCCTTAATAACTTAACCTATTTCGTTTTCATCGTTAAAAAGCGTCCTTAAAGTGGGTCACATCCACTTTGTTATCTAAAAATTCAATGGAAAGGACATCAAACCTGACAGGAGTATTTTGAATATCATGCTTGTGTAAATACCCTTCAGCGACTTTTTTTATCTGGTTTTGCTTGGCGGGAGTGACGGAATCCTCCGGATGACCGTATTGATTTCCGCGGCGGGATTTGACTTCGATGAAAACTAAATCGCGCCCGTCGCGGGCGACAATATCAATTTCGCCTCGGAACATACGGAATCCTTTTTCGATAATTCTGAATTTTTTTTTCCTCAATAAGCGGTATGCGATTTCTTCACCTTTTCGGCCCAGGTTATGTGCGGATATATCCCGCCAAAATTTCTTGGTAGTCACAGCCACGCCTTCATTTTTTCTTCCAGCGCACACCGTCTTTGGTATCTTCCAGGATAATTCCTTCCTGCAGCAATTCATCCCTGAGTTTATCAGCCAGGGCGAAATCTT
>CAYRTV010000020.1:0-15846 GCA_964427225.1 uncultured Eubacteriales bacterium | reverse complement strand
GCTAATCCAGATTATTCTAGGGGAAAATCATATGAAACGAGCGGCTTAAGATGATACCCGAAAAGTTAACTTTTTCTTGCGGGGCAGGACTTTATCTTTCCATAAAACACAGGACTTCATGTTGGCCTCACCCATCACTGAATCTATCCATTTGGGCATAATATTTGCTGTAAAAAGCAGTAATTAATTTTATCCGCCGCGAATCCAGCGGATATGACTTAGGAGGACAATATGTAAGCCTGGATTTTGGTTTTTTTCATTATTGCCTTGATCGCCGGGATATGAGGCTTTACCGGCGTAGCGGTTTACAGGGACGGGTGGCGGTAACCCTGTGATATCTACATTTCTTCCAACCGCTTGATCCGGTCCTCAATCGGGGGGTGCGTGGAAAAAAGCTTGGCCATAGCGCTTTCTTTACGCCCGGCCTTCAGGGGATTAACGATATAGAGATGGGCTGTGGCCTTGTTGGCCGCCTCCAAAGGATCCTTGTCCGCAGCCAGCTTACGAAGCGCAGAAGCCAGGCCAGGGGGGTATCGGGTCAGCATAGCCCCGTTGACGTCCGCCAAGTATTCCCGCTTGCGCGATACAGCCATACGGATAATTTGAGAAAAAATCGGTGCCAGAACAGCCAGTATCAAAGCCGCGGCCACAAGAACCGTACCACCGCCGCTTTTATTATCACTGCCGGAACGCCGCCGGCGGCCGCCGCCCCAGAAGAAAGAACGCAGTATCCAATCGCTGAGAAGAACCACAACACCAGCCATCACCACCGCCAGAGTCTGAACCAGCACATCATAATTTTTGATATGCGACATTTCATGCGCAACCACTCCCTCCAATTCGCTGCGGTTGAGTTTTTCCAATAAACCAGTCGTAACCACTATCACTGCGTTTTCGGGATTTCGGCCGGTGGCAAAGGCATTAGGCGCTGAATCCTGAATGACATAGCAGCGGGGTTTAGAGATGCCGGCAGCGATAGACAGACCTTCCACAACATGAAACAGATGCGGATATTCATCTTTCTTTACCGGCTTGGCCCGGCTGGCGGCTAGAACAATTTTATCGCTGTAATAGTAGCTGCCCCAGGTCATAGCCCCGGCCAGAACAACAGCGGGGATGACCGCATAGGTTCCGAATTCCGACATCTGACCAAAAAGGAAAGCTAAGCCGGCTATCATAACCAGAAAGAAAAAAATCAGAAAAAACGACTTCCTCCGGTTGGAAGCAATCTGTTCGTACATGATTCAGTAATAAAAAATTAAAATTTCACAGCAACCGGCTGCCGGGCTTCGGGTTCTTCGATTTCAAAATAATCCCTTTCCTGAAAATTGAACATATTGGCGACGATATTAGTAGGGAAAACCTGCTGCTTGGTATTGTATTTCATCACGCAGTCATTATAGAACTGACGGGCATATGCGATTTTTCCCTCGGTTCCAGCCAATTCTTCCTGCAGCATGAGAAAGTTCTGGTTGGCTTTGAGGTCGGGATAATTTTCCGCCACTGCGAACAAGGATTTCAATGTGCCGGTCAGCATATTTTCAGCTTGCTCCTGTTCTTTTACACCGTCGGCATTTATGGCCATATTCCGGGCCTCGGTTACTTTTTGAAACGTCTCTTTTTCATGCTTGGCGTATCCTTTAACCGTCTCCACTAAATTTGGAATCAAATCATAGCGGCGGCGGAGCTGAACATCCACCTGCGACCAGGCATTTTCACACCGGTTGCGCAGATTAACCAGTCCGTTATAAAAACCGATCGCGGTGATAATAAATATTCCTACAATGATCAACAGTATTAATGATGTACCCATTTCTTACTCCTTCGGCCGGATTGATTCATCCGGATTGAATGTGGTTCAAAGATAATACACTGTTTTAGCGGGTCTATGTCAATAAAAAGTTGTCTTTTATCAGGACTTAAATAAATTGACAGGGGGCTTTTTCAGTGATATATTTTTATTTCATGTTTAACGAAGGGTGGATAAAGTTATTATTTTAGCCAACCTATAAAGGAGGTCTATCAATGGCATTAAAACAAAAATTTCAATCCAACTTGGGTCCTATGCAGGACCGCGTTAAGAATCTTATCAAAGAACATGGTGACAAGAAAATTTCTGACGTCACTGTCCAGCAAGCTTACGGCGGAATGCGGGGCGTAAAATGCATCGTGACTGAAACATCAGCGCTCGATCCTTTTGAAGGTATCCGCTTCCGCGGCTATAACATCCCTCAGCTTCAGGAAAAGCTCCCTAAGGCTCCCGGTGGAGAGGAACCTCTTCCCGAAGGTCTTTTTTACCTGCTGCTGACCGGAGAACTTCCAACTAAAGATGATGTTAACGAAGTCACCGAAGAATGGAAAAAACGCGGCAATCTTCCGGATTATCTGATTAAAATCTTGGAAGCCGTCCCCAATGATACGCATCCCATGACTCAATTCGTCACCGCTATTTCTTCTCTGCAGAAAGATTCCGAGTTCGCCAAAAAATACCGGGAAGGCATGCCCAAAACAGAATACTGGGATCCCATGTTTGAGGACGCACTCAACCTGACTGCGAAACTCCCCAAAATTGCGGCCTATATTTACCGCAAATCCTACAAAAACAATGATCACATCAAGTCCGATCCCAATCTGGATTGGGGCGGCAACCTGGCCCACATGATGGGTGTGGAAAGCGATGATTTTAAAGAATTGATGCGTCTCTATCTGACCATCCACAGCGACCACGAAGGCGGAAATGTGTCCGCTCACACAACGCATTTGGTCGGATCCGCCTTATCTGATGCTTATTATTCGCTAGCTGCCGGCATGTGCGGCCTGGCCGGACCTCTCCACGGTTTAGCCAACCAGGAAGTGCTGCGCTGGATCATGGAAGTTAAAGAAGATTTAGGCGGCGGCGTTCCCACTAAAGACGAACTGGTCAAATACCTGTGGGATACCCTTAATTCCGGCAAAGTCATTCCAGGTTACGGTCATGCTGTCCTGCGCCAAACTGACCCCCGTTACATGGCCCAAAGGGAATTCGCTCTCAAACACTGCCCCGATGACGAAATCTTTAAAGTCGTCAGCGGTATTTATGAAGTGGCTCCCGACATCCTTAAGGAACATGGTAAAGCCAAGAACCCATGGCCCAATGTCGACGCTCACTCCGGCTGCCTGCTGGTTCACTATGGTGTTACAGAATATGATTTCTACACCGTGCTGTTTGGTGCTTCCCGGGCACTGGGTGTGCTGGCTTCACTGGTTTGGGACCGGGCTCTCGGCCTGCCGATCGAACGGCCCAAAACCGTCACCACCGACTGGATCGAAGAACAGGTTAAAAAATAAACACCTGAATCATCGAGTCATATCAAGAGCGGGAGCTTCGGCTCCCGCTTTTTTTTTACATCTATTTAAGACATTCTAAGTCTGTTCGGTCTTTTCAGTCCTGTCAGTCTTTATTCTAGAGAGAACCGCAATTTATTTTTCCTGTTTTTCATGTGCATCCGCATCCGCGACAATGAAAATGAATCCACATGAAATCCTGAGGCCTGCGGCAGCCGGCCGAAGGATCTCAAGGTGCATCGTTTATAAAAGCGGTTTTGTTTCATCCAGGCGAAACGGTTTGAATCCTTCGTCGCTGTACTCCTCAGGATGACATGTTCAGCGGGCGAATTTAAAGAACTTCAAGATCTCCACCCAATCATCACTGGTGAAGGAGACCGTTGTATTGCCGGTTTTTTCAGCCCCCGGAATCCAGGACGCATTTTCCGCTCTTTCCTCATCTTTGAATGTCACCGCCATCGTATAGGGAGGAGAGAGTGTCCAGGGTTGAAAACTGCCCAGCTTGGACAGGGCCTCCCGGGTTTTGTCTTTGATCAATTCCCGGGCTTTTTCCGGATGCAGCATTCGAGCCGCCGTGCCAATTCCTTCCTTAACCGGAGCCGTGACCAGATTATCAAAAAGACCTTCCGCCTGCTCGCAAATAGCACGGTCTCCGGCAAGCATAACTACCGGCACCCCAACATTTCCGGCAATAAAGCCGTTAATGCCCGCTTCCGGCATCACTCTTCCGTTTAAAGTGACATTGTATAAGGTGCCGCTCATGGTGTGCTTGAGAACGGCATCCGGAATATTAGCACTGGCATGATAGCCGACAAAAATGACAGCATCAAACGTTTCATCCAGTCCTTCCATCATACTGAAAGGACCGCCCGACCAATCGCGGATTAGTTCCGCCGCCGGATGCAGAACATCAGGGAGAATATTACGGGCGCTGCCATGGGAATCCCTCACTACAATTTCAGTAGCGCCGACTGCCAGGGCTCCTTCAATGGCGGCATTGGTTTCCAGGGTCATCAAGCGGCGGAATAACCCATAATCCTTTCCGCTGCGGCTGACATCTTCCCAATGAATAACCCCGCAGACTCCCTCCATATCCACGGAAATAAAGACCTTCAGTCCATCCTGTGCCGCAAGCGGCATCGCCGCCATCAGCAAGATGCTGATCACCAAAATTCTGACCAAGTTTTTCTTATCCATTATGCCCTCCTCTGCAAATAAAAGCTCTTCTCCTTACTCTTCACTGGCTTCTTGCAATCTTAATTAAATCAACCAATAAACTGTAACCGGTCTCCCGCCGGCCCGCACCGGGTCCGGCTACGGTCACATCTCCCAGAGTATCCGTAGTAACCGTCAGAGCATTGGCGGCACCCATAATTCCCGCTAAGGGGTGGCTCAATTCCACTTCTTCAGGCGCAACTGCAGCACGGGGACGGCTGCCGTCTTTCCATACCCGTCCGATTAGTTTATACCGGCGGTTCCGTTCCAAAGCATCGCTGATATCCCGGGAAGAAATTCCGGTGATGCCTTCACAGGCATAATCAAAAGGCTTTTCCCGTGCACCCAGGACCGCTTTGGCCAAAATGGTCACCTTAGCCAGCGCATCCCAGCCTTTAACATCCGCATCCGGAACCGCCTCCGCATAACCCAGTTCTTGCGCTTTTTTTAATGCATCCTTATAGGACAATCCTTCTTCCATACGGGTAAGGATATAATTCGTGGTTCCATTTAGAATTCCCTTGATTTCCTTAATTTGACTTCCCGCCAGGCAGTCATTCATCAGGTTTAAAACCGGTGTGCCACTCATAACCGTTCCTTCAAACAGGAATTCCACTTTGTTTTCCCGCGCCAGGCCGGCAAGCTCATGATAATGAAGAGCGATCGGTCCTTTATTGGTGGTAGCCACATGCATATTATTTTCCATAGCCATTCTTACGTGAGAGGTTGCGGGTTCCCCGGATTGAATATCGGTATAGGTGGCTTCCACCATGACATCAGCTTCAACCTGCTCAATCATAGCCAAAGCATCGCCGTCAAATACTTTTCCTTCATCGATACCGAGATTTTCTCCCTTGCCTACCCGCTCCAAAGCATGCTTAAGCTTTATTCCTTCCGGAGCAATGATGCTGCCTTTGAGTTTATCCGCTATTCCAGCAACTTTGAAATCAAGATTGTATTTACTTTTCAGATCCGCTTGTTTTTCCAGGATAAGTTCAGCTAATCCCTGTCCGACCGTGCCGAATCCTATAATAAGCAGTTTCATGGTTTCCTCCTTGTTTTTGCCGCAATCCTTCGGCGCCTTGCTCCCCAGGATGACAAGAACTGTTTGTTTTCAACGTTATAATTATATACGGGAACCACAGGAGAGTCGAGGCCCAAAGGCCCCAAAGGAGTTTGTTGTAATTTAAACAGGTTTATTTTAGAATGTTTTCTCATGGAAAAGATAAAAATCAGGGGAAACCATAATCTTGAATTAAACGGCCGGGTCAGAATTAGCGGAGCCAAGAATGCCGTTTTGCCCGCGATTACCGCTTCACTTCTAACCCAAGAAAAAATCATACTCCATAATATCCCGCTGGTTAAAGATGTCCATACCATGCTGACGCTCATGAAGGAATTGGGAGCCGATTACAGTATTCACAAGAATTCCCTCTCCATTCAAATCAAGCATATCAATTCCTATGAGGCCCCGTACCGCCTGGTCCGCGCTATGCGGGCTTCCATTTTAGTGCTCGGCCCTCTGCTGGCCCGCTTAGGTCAAGCGGAAGTTGCCTTACCCGGAGGATGCGCGATTGGCTCCAGGCCTACCGACCTGCATACTCATGGATTTGAAAATTTAGGTGCATCCATTCGGCTGGAACACGGATACATCAAAGCAGAATGCAAACGGCTGCGCGGCACTCAATTTGAATTCGAACGTAAAACCGTCGGTGGAACAGAAAATCTGGTCATGGCCGCCTGTCTGGCAGAAGGCGATACCTTATTAAAGAATTGTGCTTTAGAACCGGAAGTTGTTGACCTTTGCCAATTGCTGGTTAAAATGGGCGCAAGAATCAAGGGGGTAGGTACGGACACCCTTTATATCCAGGGCATTCCGAAGCTCCACGGTGCCGTCCATGATATTATTCCTGACCGGATTGAGGCCGGTACTTTTCTAGTTGTTGGAGCCCTCACCGGCGGTGAAATCATTCTCACCAATGTCGAACCCAAACATCTCGATACGGTGATTGAAAAGCTCCGCTATGCCGGGATTACTATCGAAACCATCGATCCCACCACCTTAAAAGTACACGGCCGCGACAATTTGCGCCCTGAGGATATCACAACATCACCTTATCCAGGATTTCCTACGGATATGCAGGCTCAGTTTACCGTTTTAATGACCCAAGCCAACGGCACTTCAATTATCACGGAGACTATTTTTGACCGGCGTTTCGCTCATATTAATGAATTGCTGCGATTGGGCGCCAACATCGAGGTCTCCGGAGATAAAGCTATTGTCCAGGGAAAAACTCCTCTCTCCGGCGCGGAAACCACCGCAACCGATCTGCGGGCTTCAGCTTCTCTGGTTCTGGCCGGGCTCATCGCCAACGGGGAGACCACCATCACTGAGATTCATCATCTGGACAGGGGCTACGAAAAAATCGAGCAAAAACTCAGCGGACTGGGGGCGGATATCCGCCGGGTGAAATAAGGCCAAAAGGAGTAATCATGGAAGACTGTATATTTTGTAAAATTATTAATAAGGAAATTCCCGCCACGACCGTTTATCAAGATGACAAGATCATTGCTTTTGAAGATATTAATCCCAAAGCTCCGGTTCATATTCTTATTATACCCAAACAGCATTTCGCTTCTCTGAATGACATCCCCAATGAGAAAAAGGACCTCATCGGTCATTTATTGCTCAAAGCTAAGGAAATCGCCGCCGAAAAAGGCATTGCCGAGAAAGGCTACCGTCTCGTCCTCAACACCGGCCGGGATTCCGGACAGGATGTCCATCATATTCACTTCCATCTTCTCGGCGGCCGCCAGATGTCTTGGCCCCCCGGGTAAATTGAGCCGGCTCTATTGTTTTCCCTGCTTTTTGATTTTTATCTGTAAAGATTTATAATTTACATATAGCAGACAATATTCGATTTTAAATAAAAAGGAGGATCACTGTGGAAATAACTTGGTTAGGTCATTCAGCTGTTAAAATAAAGGGGTCTAAAACCATTTACATCGATCCTTTTCTCACCGACAATCCGGCGGCGTCCGCATCCCCGGATGACATCACGGAAGCGGATGTTGTAGTGGTTACACATGATCACTCCGATCATCTGGGAGATTCTTTCGCTATCTGCAAGAAAACCGGAGCGATTCTGGTTGCCATCCATGAAATTGCAGTCATGGCCGGTGAAGAAGGCATTACAGCCGAAGGCATGAACATCGGAGGCTCAGTGGTAGCCAAAGGAGTCACAATACACATGGTCAATGCTTTGCATTCATGCGATAAGGGAGATCCCGCAGGCGTGGTCCTGGAAATGGACGGGAAAATCATTTATCATGCCGGAGACACAGCACTCACATATGATATGAACTTGATCGGGAAATTTTTTCGGCCCGATTTGAGTTTTCTCCCTATAGGCGATCGTTATACCATGGGTATCCGGTCCGCTTCCAAAGCGGTGGAGTTCACCCGGACCAAGAAAGTCATCCCGATTCATTATGACACGTTTCCCTTGGTTAATGCCGATCCGAATGAATTTAAAAAACTGGTCGGGGATACCGCCAAAGTCATTATTCTTGATCCTGGAGAGAAATACAGCCTATAGAGCAAGATGCGTTCAATGCCTTATCTTATTGACGGCAATAATCTTATCGGGACTTTGCCCGATCTTGGGCTGAGGGATCCGGAAAGCCGCCACGAACTAATCAACCGGCTGCTGGCTTTCCAGAGAATTCATAAAACCCGTATTTTTTTGGTTTTTGACGGCCCCCCTGATGATTCTATTCCAAAAACGATATTTCAACGCCCGTTATTCCAGGTGTGTTTCCCTGAACCGGGAAAAAACGCAGATAATATTATAAAAAAATTGATCTCGAAAGAGACGGATACCAGACAATTTTTTGTGGTCAGCTCAGACCGGGAGATTAAAACATTCGCCGGGAAAAAAGGTGCCCGGGCTGTCAACAGCCGCGAATTTCAAAAGGATTTAAAGCGGGCGTTAAAAAAATACCAAAAGCAGCGTGAGCTGGACAAAGATGTTTCCCCGCCGACACCCCTGGAAGTAAACCACTGGAAAAAAGTGCTCAGCAGAAAAAAATGAAAATCATCTCAATTCTCGGAGCTGGGAAATTGGGTACAACCTTAGGCCGGGCTTTGGTTCAGGCCGGATACAGGGTCGCCGCCGTCTCGTGCCGGACATCCGCCTCCGCCAAAAAAAGCGCTTCCCTCATCGGAGAATCCACCCGAGCATTTCAGGATAATATTCAAGCTGCGGCAATGGGACAGTGGATTGCGCTGACCCCACCGGATGAACAGATTACATCCATAGCGAAAGATTTGGCCGGGCTTAATCTTAAACACCGTTTGATTTTCCACTGCAGCGGAATTTTGTCCGCCGACGTGCTGCACTCTTTGCAGGAAAAAGGAGCCTGGGTTGCTTCTCTTCATCCGGTTCAGACATTTGCCTCCCCCGCAGGTGCCCCCGAATTATTTCACGGCGTCTATTTCACCCTGGAAGGGGAACGTAAAGTCTGCAGCCGTTTGGAAGGAATGGTGAAAAAGATGGGCGGTATTCCTATAGGAATCAAAAAAGAACAAAAGCCCATTTATCACGCTGCCTGCAGCCTGTCATCCAATTTACTGATTGCGTTGCTGCAGACAGCATCTGATTTGCTTAGCCAGGAAGAAATCAAAAATGGGGACCGGATTCTGTTTCCCCTGGTGCGCCAAACCGTGTCTAATATTGAAGAAAAGGGTTTACTAGCGTCTCTGACAGGCCCGGTTGTAAGAGGGGATTTACAGACTGTGAAAATTCACCTGGCCGCACTGCGTAAAAATCCGCGTGTCTATAAACTATACCGCAATTTGGCCGGCAGCATTCTGACTGCATCCTCACCTGGAATCTCCGAAGATAAGTATGAACTCCTCAAGGAATGGCTGGAAGATAAATAACCTCCTCTTCCAAATCAAATTGGTATTTATTCTTCACCCGCTTTCGCATTTCCTCAGCCAAGGCCCGGACCTCCCGGCAGGTTGCATTGCCCTTATTGATGATGAAATTAGCGTGTTTGCGGTAAACCGCTGCATCTCCCACCCTTAATTTCTTGGCTCCGGCTTTTTCAAGCAGATACCCGGCTGGAACCTTTTTTCCTCCCGGGAGAATCGGATTTTTGAAATAACTGCCGGCACAGGCCACACCCCAGGGGGGATGCTTTCCCTTACGGGCCGCCAAATTTCTTTCCACCTCATCCTGAACCAGCGAGCATGCTTGTTCTTTCATGCCTAAGTCAGCTTCCAAAACCAATTCGCCGGTCTCTTTCAATATGCTGCACCGGTACCCGAACTCAAAATATTCTTGATCAACAGCCCCGATAGACCCGTCCCGTTTTAAAAGTACAGCCCGGCTGATCAATTCACCAACGGTATGATTAAAGGCGCCGGCGTTACCAAAGACGGCTCCGCCCAGCGTTCCGGGAATCCCGGCTAAAAATTCCGCACCCGTTAATCCCTCCCGGATGCAGTACCGGATGATATCCCGAAGCGGCGTCCCCGATGATACCCGGATTTCGCTCCGGTCCAGGCGGCTTATCCCGGCGGCAGCATTTTCGATGACCATGCCCCGGTAACCGTTGTCATCACAAAGAAGGTTATACCCGCCGCCCATTAAAAAAAAAGGACACGCTCTTTCCCGGGCCAATTCCACGGCCTTCTTTAATTCCGATAAAGTATTTGCCGTGTAGAAATAATCCGCCGCTCCGCCAATTCGGAAATGAACATGACCGGCAAGTGTTTCTCTTGTCCCGATACGGTCTCCCAGGGCGGCCTGGAAGAATTCGGTATGCATAGATGACTCCGAGAACATGATGTTATTTTATATCAATGCTGCCCGGAATGAAACCGAATTCCGCCCTAAATAGTTAACAGTATATGAATAAAGCCCGCTTTTCATTTAATAATAAGTTTGATATCATTAAACGCAGACAAGAGAAACATATAGAGAGCAAGATGATTAAATTGACTTTTATCGTCGAGAATTCTATGATGCAAAAAACCTCAAGGAGATAAGAAAAATGACAAAGAAACTCCTGACCTCTTTGATTATGATGATTTTCCTCATCAGCTTCATGCCGGCCCAGGAAAAGGCAAATGAAGAGTATATTGAGGCCATGACCACATCCGACATCAACCAAAAAGCCCAATTGCTCAAACAATGGGTTCAAAAGTACGGAGGACAAGGCACACAATACGAAAATTTTGCCTATGCAACTCTTGCCACCCTCCCATATCAAGGGAAAACCCCTCAAGAAACCGTTCAGTATGGGGAAAAAGCTCTTGAAATCGGTGGATTGGATGACAGCACCAAAACTCAAGTCCTAATCCATGTGGCTTCCGTATACATTAATCAGGGGCAAAACCTCGACAAGGCGGCTTCCTACGCCCAGCAGGTGGTCCAAACCGCACAGAAAGCCAAATCCAGTGCGGAAGGAACCAGCACCCAAGCTTGGGACCAACTCATCGGAGCCGGCCATTATACCCGGGCACAGGCTTTGGAAAAAGCCGGGAACCTGTCCGAAGCCGTAGCCGCTTATCAAAAATCTTACAGCATTTTAAAAAATAAGCAGATCATTTCCAGCCTGTTCCAAATCGGAAAAAACTTATATAATCAGAAGAACTATTCCGGAGCTGTTTCTGCGTTTACGGCCGCCAATGCCGTGCTGAATGATTTTGCCACCACCGCTTATATCGCCCGGTCCTACCACCGGGCCGGAAACCGGGATAAGGCGTTAGAGTTTTATAAAAAAGCTTTCGCCAAACAGAAAAGCGGGGAAATCGCATATAATACCGGTATTATCCTGGCCAACCAGGCGGAAAATGACACCTCCCTTGTTGATGAAGCCATCGAATACCTGCTTTACGCCAGTTTTCTTTCTGAATCCAACTCTGAAAAAGCGATGACATTGGCGGAAGGCCTTTATTTCAGCACCAATCAAACTTATAACCAGAAGGTCAAAGAATTGCAGAGCAAAAGCGAGGAATTGAATAAACTGACTGAAACCTTCAATGAAAAATTTGGAGAAAAAACAGAAGAGGACTTGACAGAAGCCGAAACAGAAGAAATGAATCAAATGCTGGAAAGAATTGAAACCCTGCAAAACGAAATCGCCGCTCTGCAGGAAGAACAAAAAGCGGAATTGGCCAAGTTCCAGGAACTCATCGATCAAATAGAGCAGAAATTGGGCATCTAATTATAAGCCCGCATCCACCGCTATTTTTTTTTCTTTGATATAAAATCCAGGGACAATATTTCCTTGAGGCTTTTCTTTTTAGGTTTTCCGTTCATTTCCGCCAATTGCCGTTGGGCGGCCCGGTGATCAGAGTCTATGGCAAGTGCTTTCCGGAACTGCTTTTCCGCCTTTATGCGCAAGCCGGCTTTTCTGTACATCATCCCCAAACCTACGTAGCTTTCCGCATTCCAAGGTGAAATTTCGATGGCCTTGAAAAAATTCTTTTCAGCCTGACGGTGATACATGGGGATTTTCGATTGAGTTAAAGCCAGTAAAAGAAAATAATTTGCCTGATTTGGATCCAAACGAACCGCTTCCTCCAGGAAAGCCAAGGCTTCTTTATGGCGGCTTTGATCATAGAGTGTTTTTCCTTTTCTGAACTGGACTTCGCCTTTCTTGCGTAGGTCGCCCTTATCCACTGGAATTTGTTTTTCCTGAGCCTTATCATATTCTTTGCGCGTGCGTTCGTGGCTTAAGGTCTGATAGGCCTGGGTGATGAAATCAAAAACATCGTCAATTTGCTCTCTGATATCATGCGGCAGTTCCCGATTAAACAAATCGGGGTGATACTTCCGTGCCGCTTTGAAGTAAGCTTTCTTCACTTCAGCCGAAGCAGATTCTTTGGTTACATCCAAGACCTGGTAATAGCTCATTTCCTCGATCTTTGGATGCAAACGCATGACATCCTTCAAGCGGGGGTCCGACTGATCGGCGCCAGCCGATCTTGAATTTTTTTGGCCGTTTTCTCCGTAAGCTTCAATAAGATTAAGACACAGCAGCAGGTAAAGCCCCTTCCAATAATCCTCCGGCTGAATATTCATGGTCCGGAGAACGCCCTCGGGGTCGCCTCCATCGGATATTTTCTTGTATATCACTTTTTCTATTTCGCTCAAACGGAAAAAGAATTCCTTCGATTTGGGAGCAAACCGGTTATGGCATAAAATTTCTTTAAGATGGTCATCATATTTCATCCGCCGGATACCGTCTTCAATCAAAACGGGGATTCGAATTTTTACATCAAAGGTTTCCTCAATGAACTGCTCTTTGCTTTCAAAGTTCATATCAGCATTAAAAAGCGGAAAAGTGTTAAGCAGAATCTCCCGCATCTGGATTTCTAAAGCTTCTTGCAGATCCTCACGGCTTATCAACTGTTTCTGAATGAGGATTTGCCCAATAGATTTTTTGGGATCAATCAACCCATCCAGCTTGGAATAGGTCGCTTGAGATATTCGTCCGGTACGGAACAAAAATTCACCCAGCAATTCCTGCGGCTCATTGGTTCTGGCATGAATCAGACAGCCCTCCTGGAAAAAAAAGAACTTTTGCACCCGGAATTTTCGAAAGACAAGCAGTCCCTTTAAATTGTTAAAATAAATTTGTTTTAGTTTTAATCCGATATGATCCATGCTTTTTACCCCGGCAATCCATGACGTCGATACTCTTTTATATAACAAATGGCAAGGTAAATGCAATCATATTGGCCGCCGGCTGCCGGGACAATCATCATGAATTTACTTGTATTTGAGATAGGATTTCCCGCAACCTGCTTGAATTGCAAAGATCAAGCAATTATGATAGTTTGACAAACATGAAAATCGCATTGGCCCAGATAAAACCTATTCTCGGAAATGTAGAAAAAAATTTGGATATTCATGGGGAGATCTTCCAAAAAGCGCGCAGAGAAAAGGCCGATTTGCTCGTTTTCCCGGAGCTCAGCTTAACCGGATACACCCTAAAGGACATGGTCCCGGAGATCGCTCTGCAACCCGCTTCCGCCCCTTTGTTCAGGGAGCTGGAAAAGTGGAGCCGTGAACTATCCCTGGTGGTGGGGTTTGCTGAAGAAAAAGAAAAAGGAATCTATACTAATTCAGCCGCTTATATCGAAAAGGGCCAAATCACGCATATTCACCGTAAGGCCTTTCTTCCGACTTATGGAATGTTTGAAGAAGGGAAATTCTTCGCCAGGGGAAAAACGTTTTCTCCGTTTATAACGTCCTGGGGAAAAGCCGGCTTAATGATCTGTTATGAATTTCTTTTTTACGGAGTTGGTTATCTCTATTTCAGTGCCGGAGCTGACCTTTTTATCGCCATCAGCGCTGCACCCGGGCGCGGTATGGAATTGGAATCGGAATTCGAATCCAGCCGGATGTGGGAACTTATGGCGGAAACACTGTCCCGGTTTTCTACCGCTTTTGTCCTCTATTGCAACCGGGTGGGGGTTGAGGATGGAAAAACCTTTGCCGGAGGTTCATTCGTATATGGGCCCAAGGGGAACCGGCTTGCTAAAGCGCCGGACACTGAAGAGCATTTATTGATTGTGGATATTCAATTGGATGATCTTAGAGAAGCGCGTAAACACCTCCACTACAGACGGGATAACCATCCGGAAATTATTTTGGAAAATCTCAGGAAAATCGTTCAGAATGAAGATTAATCCGGATTTTACGGAAAAGATTTTAACCGGTTTTATCCGGGATGAACTGCATAAAAACGGATTCATAAAAGGCATTCTTGGACTGTCCGGCGGATTGGATTCTTCGACCGCCGCCTTTCTTGCGGCCCGCGCCCTTGGGCCGGAAAACGTGACGGCTGTGATCATGCCGTACGGCGCTTTATTCCAGCGGGATGTTGATGATGCACGAAAAGTCGCCGCTTCCCTTGGAATCAAATCCATCACTGTTGATATTCAGCCCGCTGTCGATGCTTACTACTCCCGCTTTCCCGCTGATGACCAGGTTTTAAAAGGAAACAAAATGGCCAGGGAAAGGATGTCCGTACTGTATGATTTATCCGAGCGGGAAAAAGCCCTCGTCATCGGCACCAGTAACAAAACCGAGCTGCTCATAGGATACGGAACCATTTTTGGAGATATGGCCAGCGCCGTAAATCCCATAGGGGATTTGTATAAAACCCAAGTCCGGGTCTTAGCGCAGCATCTGGAAGTGCCGGATAGTGTCCTCCGTAAAGCCCCAACGGCCGGCCTGTGGTCCGGGCAGACCGATGAACAGGAAATCGGACTCGCCTATGAAGAGATTGACCGTATCTTATACCGGTTGGTCGATTTACGAAAGACAAAGCAAAAGATTATCGCTGAGGGCTTCGAGCGGGACAAAGTGGATAAAATTCTGCAGATGATTGAATCATCCGAGTATAAGCGAAAGCTCCCCTGTATCGCGAAAATATCCCACCGAACGGTTGGACTGGATTTTCTCTATCCATACGACCGGGGCAAATAACCGCAAGCTATGCAAAGCTCACAGGAAAATAAAGGGACGCTTTATATTGTAGCCACCCCGATAGGCAACCTGAAAGATATGACTCTGCGAGCCATTGAAATTCTAAAAAAGGCTGATTTTATCGCCTGCGAAGACACCCGGCAAACTCTAAAGCTTCTCAACACTTACGACTTGAAAAAGAAGCTGATCAGTTACTTTCAGCCGCGGGAAAAAGAAAAGATTCCCCTCATTTTAAAAAAAATGGAGGAAAACCGGAGTGTCGCCCTGGTTTCCGATGCAGGAACCCCCGGCTTGTCAGATCCGGGCTTTCCGCTCATACGAGCAGCATTGGACCGGAATATCCCGGTTGTTCCAATTCCGGGGCCATCCGCCGTTGCCGCCGCCTTGCCTGCTTCCGGCCTGCCGGCCCATAGATTTTTATTCCTGGGATTTCCTCCGGTGAAGAAAACAGCTTCGCGTAAATTACTGGCATCCGTTCAGGATGAACCCGGGACACTTATTTTTTATATTCCCGTCCGCAAAATTGAAAAATTCTTAAAGCTGATCCAAGACGTTCTGGGAGAGCGGGACATCGTCATAGCTCGCGAATTGACGAAAATCCATGAGGAGTTCATCCGAGGTTCCATTTCCGAAGTCTTGGACAGGCTTCCTTCCGTGACCCTGAAAGGGGAAGCAACCCTTCTTATTCGGGGAAAATAAAATCTAACCTGAATTATTCAAGGGACGAGATTGCCGCATATTTCGGTTTGCGGCGAGGAAGTCGTGGTCCTTCACTACGACGAGCTGCAAGCCG
>CAYRTV010000019.1:0-16620 GCA_964427225.1 uncultured Eubacteriales bacterium | reverse complement strand
AATTCCATAGTCCAGAGGGCATATTTGTCATCCTCCGTCTGTCTTGCAGTCAAGTCAAGGGCATGCATCCACTTGGTCAAATAATGGAAATACTGACCGTCCCGTTCCCATTCAAGGTTATGATTAAACGCTTCATTTTCCTGCCGCTCCGGCATCTTTTTGCCGATCCGCAGCCCGCCGATGGTCGGATGCTTGCGGCCGGCCTCATCATCGAGGCCGCTGATCCAGCCGGTGCGTGAATCATCCTTGCGGTGGCGGCCAAGTGTTTCATGCGCCTGGTCAATGAGGCGGAGCGCCAGGTTCAGGTATTCTTTTTTCTTTGTCACCCTGGCTAAGCCGAGAAAATTACAGACCGCAAACGCATCCGTCCAGAGATAGCGGATAGGTTTTTTATCCGTGGTCAATCCGGTGCGGGCGGCAAACTCCAGCATTAAAATTTCAGACTGATCTATACGATTCTTCTTATCAGACATCTTTTATATTATAACATATCATCTGTATTGCCCCGCATGTCATCCTGAGGAACGAAGTGACAAGGGATCCCAAGCTGCTTCGTCCAGAAGTGACGGCAGCGCTTTCTCAGACGCAGACGCTTGGGATTCTTCGAGCTGCCGGCGCAGCCCTCAGAATAACTGATTTTTATTATCCTCATCGCATAAATAATCTGCTTGATTTTTTAAGACAGCTGCCATACGCTGAAATGTTCAATGGATTATCTATTATATGTCATCCTGGTGCCTGAGGCAGAATACAAGTGTCATCCCCCGGCCGCGTTAGCGGCTGTGGGGATCTTAGACTGCTTCGCTGTAGGAATCGGTTCGGGTGGGCGATGCTTATCGCTTCGTTCCTCAGGGTGGCAAGGAGGAGAAAACTCATGAAAAAAACAGGATTCATACTTTTTGTCAGTTTGCTTTTATGCGTAAATGTGTCCTTTTCCCAGGAAATGGATAATTGTTCCAGTTTCCTGGTTACCAAAGGGGCATCGACTGACGGTTCCGTCATGATCACCTATACGTGTGACGGGGAATTTCTTCCGCACTTGGAAATCATCCCCGCGGCTGATCATGGTCCGGATGATCATCTGGAAATCCGCGGCCGGGACGGACAGGTCCGGGGAAAAATCAAGTATCCTGCTCATACCTTCAAAGTTGTAGGCCTGATGAATGAACATCAGCTGGCCATCGGCGAGACCACCTTCGGCGGCCGCCGGGAGCTGCGTAATCCGGACGGATTGCTGCATTATTTCATGCTGATGCAGCTGACCCTGCAGCAGGCGAAAACCGCCCGCGAGGCGGTTGAAACGATGGCGGCGCTGGTGGAGGAATACGGCTATGCCAGCTCCGGGGAATCTTTTTCCATAGCGGATACGGAAGAGGCTTGGATCATGGAGATGATCGGGCCCGGCCCCGGCGGGGAAGGCGCCAACTGGGTGGCCCTCCGTATTCCGGATGGTTACATCTGTGCCCATGCCAATCAATCGCGGATAGGGGAGTTCCCGCTCAACGATCCGGAGAATTGCCTTTATTCAGAGGGCATTATTGAATTTGCAGCGGAAAAGGGGTATTACGATCCTGAGTCAGAACAATCCTTTAATTTCAGATACGCCTTTGATCCGCCCAAGCCATCCGCTCTCAGGACCTGTGCCGCCCGGGTGTGGAGCATGTTTCGGCGTTCAGCACCATCGCTCAACCTCTCAGCAGATTTTCAGCGTGGGGTTAAAGGTGCGGAACCTTATCCGCTGTGGATCAAACCGGACAGCAAACTGTCGGTGCATGATGTGATGGAAATCATGCGCGACCATTACGAAGGCACACCGTATGATATGACCCAGGGTGTGGATGCGGGGCCGTTCGGAAGCCCTCTCCGCTGCCGGGGTTTGACCTGGGAGGTGGACGGAGTGGAATACTCATGGGAACGGCCGATATCCACCCAGCAGACCGCTTTTTCCTTTGTATCGCAGTCCCGGAGCGGCTTGCCCGACCCGGTCGGCGGTGTTTACTGGTACGGATTAGATAACACCTATACCTCCTGCTATGTGCCGCTTTACTGCTGCATCGACGAAATTCCCGAATCATTCAAAACCGGTGACTTGAATAAATTTTCCTGGGATTCTGCCTGGTGGGTGTTCAACTTTGTGGCCAATTTTTCCCATCTCCGGTTTAAGGATATGGCCGCTGATATTCGCAAAGTCCAAAGTGAACTGGAAGGGGAATTCCTTGAACTGCAGCCGGTTATTGAAAAATCCGCAGTGGAGCTGCTGGATAGAAACCCGGAACTTGCTGTGACCTTTCTCACAAACTATTCGGTTAGCCAGGGGGAAATGATGGTCAAGCGCTGGATCGAGCTGGGCGAATACCTGATTTGTAAGTATAATGACGGTTATGTCAAAGACGAAAACGGACGCCCGCGCAGCCTGGGCTATCCGTCAGAATGGCTGAAGACCGTGCTGGAACTCAAACCGGAACAGTTCAAACTGCCTACGTGGGGCAAAGACGAGGAGGACGGCCGCCTGCATTAGGGCATTGCACCATGTCATTCCTGAGCCGCTGAGAGGCTCCCATGTCATCCTGAGGCCGGCGGAGCCGGCCGTGAGGATCTTGTACTGCTTCGCCTTGCAGACCGGTTCCGCCTCTCCAGCTGAGGTAGTCTAAGATCCCCACGTGCGCTGACGCGCCCTGGGGATGACACGTAAAAATAAAAGAACGCGATGAACGCATGCGAAGCGAGCATTGCGATGCCGTCTAAGATTGCGACGGGTCCTTCGGACCCTCGCAATAACTCATGCCCGCATAAATTTGATTAATTGATAATTATTATATATCATATCTAATAAATGCTTATTCTCGAATTTGAACAAACTTATCCTACAAGAAGGAGGGTAAAGAAACCATTATGAAAAGAAGAGAGTTCATCGGAAAATCATCCCTGGGGCTTTTTTCCGCCGGATTTGGGCTGCCGCTTTTTAAAAATCAGCCCTTGCACGAGGAACCCCCGAAAATTGTTTACCGCACACTCGGCCGGACCGGTCTGGATATCCCTGTAGTGAGTTTCGGGGTCATGAATACAGATAGCCCTGACCTTATCCAGCGCGCAATGGATATGGGTATCAATCATTTGGATACCGCTCATGTCTACTTGAGAGGGAATTCGGAGCGCGTGATTGGAGAAGTGATGGAAAATGCCGGGGTTCGGGATAAAGTCATCCTCGCCACAAAAATGCGTTTCTCTAAAGACCGCGAGACGAAGAATTTCAATAAGGATGAAGCCAATCTTGAGACATTGAATGAACAGCTTGCCCTCAGCCTGCAAAGACTGAGGACCGACTATGTCGATATTCTTTATGTCCACAGCTGTGACAATCCGGACATGATCAATTTCGAACCCTTAATGAACGGATTTGAAAAAGTCAAACAGCAAGGCAAAACCAGATTCATCGGTATCTCCACTCATACCAATGAACCGGAAAATATCCGGGCTGCGGTGGATGCTAAAATCTATGATGTTATTCTTGTTACATACAATTTCGCGCAGGAGAACAGGGATGAAGTCAAAAAAGCGATCCAATACGCAGCACAAAATGATGTCGGGGTGATAGCTATGAAAACCCAGGGTGGCCGGCGCCTGCAGGAAAGCGGAGAAGTAGAGGTGGACCACAAAGCCGCATTGAAATTTGTTATCGAAGATGAAAGCGTCACCACCACCATTCCCGGGATGACCACTTTCGACCAGCTGGAAACAAACTTAAGCGTGATGAATAATCTGGCTCTTTCAAAAACGGAACAACAGTATCTGACGCAAGCGGCAAATCTAAGAGGAAAACTCTTCTGCCAGAGCTGCCGGTCCTGTGTGGAGACATGCCCTCAGAGAGTCGAAATCCCCGACCTGATGCGGTCCTATATGTATGCAAAGGGATACGGCAACTGCATCCAAGCCAGAGACACCATTGCGGAATTACCGGATAAACATGGCTTGAATGCATGTGTAGACTGCTCAACTTGCACAGCGTCCTGCCGCACAGGCATCAACATCAGCAGCCGGATCAACACCCTGGTCCAGGAGAAACTGCATATCGCTTAAATCCTTCTGACATTCCAGGAGCACAGGCCATTGTCATCCTGAGACCTTCATATGTCATTCCGAGCAGCGCAGCGACGTCGGAATCTTAGACGGCGCTTGCATGAGGGTATGGCCTTATTCACCCCTTTGTCATACTGAGGCCGCTGGAGCCGGCCGCGAGATTCTTGTCCTGCTTCGCAGCATGATGAACCGGTTCTGTCTCACCACCAGAGGCCGTCTAAGATCTCCTCCGTTGCCCGCGTTTATCGCGTTCCGGGTTCTGAGTTTTGGGTTTCGGGTGGTTTGTTTCCAATATCCGGCTTTGGTTTATTTTTAATTTTTGATTTTTGATTTAAACAGACGGCTTCTCTCTTACTACTCCGCCTTAATCGTTTCTTGAGTAATGATCCGGTGGATATCTATCGGGGCCAAATCATATTCTTTCATAATTTCACTGATCAGGATTTCTTTGCTTTCCAGCCTGTATCCGACATTTTCCATTTTCTTTATGGCTTCGCGAATTTCAACATTCGCCTCCAATATAAATTCTTCAAAAGTCAGCCGCTCCGCATGCGAGGCAATGGGCTCACTGGAAGCGCCGGGCCAGGATTGCCTTATCGTGTCTCCCAGATCCAAAACGGCCTGGAAAGGCGCCAAATTAAAAATAATTCCAGCCGACAAAACAGAGCACAGCAGCACCGAAATAATCATTTCTTTACGCAGACGCATACCGCCATGGATTTTCCTTTGTAAGTAAGAAACGATAGGTTTCCAGTTATAAATAATGTGAATAAATGCAAAAAACAAAAAGACGTATCCGAATATAGTATGAAGTTTCACCCAATCCGAATGATTCAGTCCGATTACTTTTAGGTTGGTCCATCGGGACACACTCCCGGTCGGAGCAATATATAAAACCAGGCCCGAAATAAATTCAATGATGAATGACCAGAAAACCGAAAGAGAGATTAGCCCCCTTAGATTCAATTTTTTCTTATTAGAAATCAAATATTTCATATATCTGAAATACTATTTTATTCAGTGAAAAAATGCAACTATATCAACGACATCTGAATTATCCCATTTTTTTTGGCCGAAAATTTGCCTTTTTCTTTTGATTTATATAGATTATTCCTAAACCTAACCGTGCATGTTCACGGGAGTACAGCTATGCGTGTTTCATGAAAAGGTTAGGTAAATTTAAGGAGGCTCAATGTTCAATAAAACCTATCCCAGATTCACCATCTGTTTTTTCCTGTGTTTCCTGATCGCAGCAGGATTTTTGCTGAACATCGCTTGTCAGCAAGGCGGTGTTCCGGAATCCGAAGAAGCCCAATGGCGCTTGGAAACTTTTGAGAAACATCAGGAGATGCGGGCGGCGTCACCATTTAATGACCTGGCCTGGACCTATGTTGGCGGAAACGCCATGTCAGGCCGGATGACGGATGTCGATGCCCATCCTTCACAGCCAAAGACGATGTATTGCGCCATCGCACAAGGAGGAGTCTTTAAGACTACAGATGAAGGTGAGACCTGGAAAGCCATATTTGAGGACTTTCCCACCGCTTCCATCGGTGATATCGCCCTTGACCAGTCCAATACCGATATTCTCTGGGTCGGCACCGGCGAGGCCAATATCTTTCGTTCGGGCATGGCCGGCGCCGGGGTCTGGAAATCCACCGATGCCGGAGAGACCTTCGAGCATATGGGATTAACCGATACCCAGCAGATATCCCGTATCCTCATTCATCCCGAGAATTCTAAAATCGTCTACATCGCCGCTGCCGGAAACGAATACAAATATAATCCCGATCGCGGTGTCTATAAAACCACAAACGGCGGCAAAACCTGGACCCAGGTTTTTTATATTGACGAAAAGACCGGAGTCATTGATCTGGCCTTGGATCCGGAGAATCCGGATATCCTCTATGCCGGTACGGCTGAACGGAAGCGCTACCGCTGGAATGATCCCAAGCCGACTCCCCAGAGCGGCCTGTATAAAACCACTGACGGCGGCGAAACCTGGACACCCCTCACCAACGGGCTTCCCGATTTTGCCAAAGGCGAGTGCGAACGCATAGGAATCGATATCTGCCAAACCCAACCCAATGTTGTCTATACGGTCATCCACATGACCGGAGACAAACTAGGAGCCCACCTCTACCGCAGTAACGATAAGGGTGAAACCTGGTCGCTGGTTGAGGGAAATGAAGAAGTGAGAAAAGTTTTTCCCGCATATGGCTGGGTTTTCGGCCAGGTCAGAGTCGCTCCCCAGGATCCCGACATTGTCCATGTTCTAGGCCTGTGGCACCGCCGCTCTAAAGACGGAGGCAAAACCTGGGAGAACATCCCCGGAAATCACGTCGACTACCATGGCATGTGGATGAATCCCGAAGATCCGAATCATGCCATCGTCGTGAATGACGGCGGCGTGATGTTCACCCATGATGATTTTGAAAGCTTCGAGCATCCGGTTAATCTGCCCATCGGACACCAGTTCAGCCTGGCGGCCACCCAAACCCCCGGCAAATTCTGGCTTTACAGCAACATTCAGGACTCAGGCGCTTGGAGAGGAGAAGTCGATGTGACGGGCGGGCGTGACAATATAACCTGGACTGAGTGGGAAAGCACCGTCGGCGATGAAGCCGGACGGCATGCCATCGATCCCACCAATCCGGATCTCGTCTATTTCACCACCCGCTACGGCGGCGGCCCCTATGTCAAGGATTTCAGCCAGCCTGAACCGGAACCCAAGGAAGGCGAGCCGAGATGGAGAAGACGGCGCGGTACACAAATCGCTCCTGATTTCGGAGATGTGGAAAAGCGGGCCCAGTGGGTATCACCGCTCATTATCTCGCCCCACAGCACCAAACGTCTCCTTTACGGAGCCCAATTCGTTTTCCTGACCGATGACGCCGGAACCACCTGGCGGCAGATAAGCCCCGATCTGACCAATTTTGATCCGGAAAAGCAAGGCAATATCGCTTATTCCACGGTCTGGGCCATTGCTGAATCACCGCTCAAAAAAGGACTGATATATGCCGGAACCGATGACGGAAATTTCCACACCACGATGGACGAAGGCGCCACCTGGACACTCAATACCGAGGGACTTCCTCAAGGACTCTTTATTTCCAGCATAGAAGCTTCAAGTCTGGATGAAGCGACCGTCTACATCACTGTCAACGGCAAGCGGCATAATGATTTCAACACCTATGTCTATAAGTCCACCGACTA
Organism: uncultured Eubacteriales bacterium; assembly: GCA_964427225.1. Taxonomy (GTDB): domain Bacteria; phylum Acidobacteriota; class Aminicenantia; order Aminicenantales; family Aminicenantaceae; genus CAYRTV01. The sequence continues at coordinate 9,327 of CAYRTV010000019.1, read as the reverse complement.
TGGTCAGACCTGGACCGATATCGGCAGCAGCGTTCCCGGAGAATGCGCCAATGTCATCCGCCAGGACCCGGAGAACGGCAATATCCTCTATTTGGGGACCGACAGAGCGGTGTATGTCTCGCTTGACGGCGGAGACACCTGGGATGTGCTCGGCTCAGGGCTGCCGACCGTCTATGTCCATGACATTGTCATCCAGCAGCCGGAAAATGTGCTGGCCATCGCCACCCACGGACGCAGCAGCTGGGTGATCGACCTGCTTCCCGTACGCGAAGCGGCCGGCAGCTGATTCAAAGAAATTAAGGATTGACAATGAAAAAAATTGCAAGATTCACATTGGCGGCAATCATACTCTTGTCATCCATCCCCGCTGCGGGACAGTGGTGGATGCGGGATTCAGAGCCGAAAGGATTTGAATTCCGGAACCTGGGCGCTTTTCGCATCAATGCCTGGGTGGGCGAGTTCGCCATTCCCGTCAATCCCAAGGAGAAGCATAAGTACACCTGGTATGTGGCGGCCCGCGCCGGCGGCGTATGGAAAACCACCAATAATGGAACCACCTTCAATTGTGTTTCAGACGAGCTGGGAACCAATGCCATAGGCGATGTGGAACTGGCCCCATCCAATCATGATATTGTATGGGTTGGAACCGGGGAGGATTTCAATGCCCGTTCTTCCTATTACGGGAACGGCATTTGGAAGTCGACCGACGGCGCTGAGACATGGCGGAACATGGGCTTGAAGGATTCGCAGCACATCGCGGAAATCATCATTCACCCCGAAAATCCGGATATTGTCTGGGTTGCCGTTATGGGGCACCTGTTCTCTGAAAACGAACAAAGAGGTGTCTTTCGGACCAAAGACGGCGGCGAAAACTGGGAAAAAGTCCTGTATATTGATGAGGCCACCGGGATCATTGATATGGCCGTAAGCTCAAAGGACCCCAATGTCCTGTATGCCTGCTCCTATGAAAAAGTCCGCACTCCCTGGACCTTTGAACCGGGCGGAGAAAAAAGCCGGATTTATAAAACCACTGACGGCGGGGATAACTGGGAGATGCTGACCGGCGGAGGCCTGCCGGACGGTCCTCTGGGCCGAATCGGTATCGACGTTCAGTATGAAAACCCGGATGTTGTCGTGGCCGTTATCCAGAACCTCAACCCTCAATCAGGCAAGGAACCGGATGAATGGAAAAAGTCCTATCCCTGGCCCGACAAGTCAATGGACAACCTGATAGGGGGGGAATGCTACCGGTCGTTTGACGCCGGAAAAACCTGGACCAGGATCAATAATCCGGCGGAAGTCGATGTCAGCGGCAAGGCCGGGTACAGCTTCAATAAAATCTGCATCGATCCCAAAGACCCGGATAAGATTTACATTATCGGCGCCGGCATGTATGTAACGCTCGACGGCGGCGAGAACTGGCTGGGCAGGCGCGATCCGGACCGCCGCTTCACCTCCAATTTCGGTGATAACCGCAGCTTGTGGATCGACCCGCTTGACGGCCGGCATATGTTTTTAGGCTCTGACGGCGGCTGCTATCAGACCTGGGATGCTGGCAAAACCACCTTCCATTATTACCATATCCCGCTGGGCGAAGTATACATGGTCGAGGTGGATAATGATGAGCCCTATAACATCTATTTCGGGCTGCAGGATCATGAATCCTGGAAAGCGCCGTCCAATAACTGGTCCGGGCGCATCGGTGTGGAGGATGTTGTCATCACCGGATACTCAGACGGCATGTACACCCGGGTGGACCCGGAAGATAACCGCTGGATCTATCACACCAGCCAGTTCGGCTCCCACCAGCGCGGCAACCAGGCTATCGGAGAACGGGTGAGGATTGAACCCAAAGCCCCCGAAGGCAGCGCTCCCTACAGATTCACCTGGAACACCCCGATCATGCTGTCGCCCCATAACAGCCGGATTATTTATGCCGGCGCGCAAAAGCTTTTGCGCTCCCTTGACCAAGGAAAGACCTGGGAAGAAATCTCGCCCGACCTGACCACCAACGACATGGAGAAAATCGCCGGTAAAGGCCATGTGATGTACTGTACCATTACCTCCATGGATGAATCGACCCTCAAGCCCGGCCTGATCTGGGTAGGGACGGATGACGGAAAAGTACATATCACCAAAAATCACGGCGCCGACTGGGAAGAGCTGACCGAGAACGTGGAAAAAGCCGGCGTGCCCCATGAACGCTGGGTAGGCCGCATCATCGCGTCAAAATACGATGAAGCCACTGCCTATCTCGCTTTCACCGGCTACCGCAATGACGACTTCAATCCGTATCTCTATAAAACCACCGATTACGGCCAAACCTGGACCGATATTGCCGCCAATTTACCCGGCTATCCCATAAGTGTGGTCTATGAAGACGCCAAGAACCCCCATCTCCTGTTTGTCGGCAATGACACCGGTGTCTTCTATACCCTTGACGGCGCTAAGACTTGGACCCAGCTCAAAGCGAATATCCCTCCGGTTGTGGTGAGAGACCTCCTCGTCCATCCCCGCGAAAACGACCTGGTTGTCGGCACCTACGGCCGCGCCGTATGGGTCGGGGATATCAGTCCGCTCCAGCAGTTTAACCCCGAAGTGCAGGATAAAGCCTTCCACCTTTTTGATATCGAACCCAAGCCCCAGCTCAATTATTCAGAACAGGCCCGGTGGGGCAATTACGGCATGATGGGCAGCAATCATCTCAAAACCCCCAATGAAGAGAACGGTCTGGAAATCTGGTATTATTTCAAAGACGGCGCCCAGGGCCAGGCCAAACTCCGCGTTGGGGATATGGATGGAAATGAAATCTATACCCGCGATCTGGACGCAGACAAAGGATTGAAACGAGTCTACTGGAACACCTTCCGAGCGGAACCGGGCACCTACAAGATCTCGCTCACATACAACGGCGAAACCATGACCAAAAAGGGCGTTGTCGAAGAAAGATGGCAATGGCCTGTCCTGCATTACAAAAGATAAATATTTCACAGAGAAAAATGAAGGGAGTGCGGTCTAAGCCGCACTCCCTTCATTTTTCTCTAATCATTCCCCCAGCCGGAGCAGTCTAAGATCCCCTTCACCGCTGCGCGGTTCGGGGATGATATGGGTCTGTCATTTTCGAACTAATTTAATAGGTGCAGGCCGCCTGAATCCAGGCCGCCAGGTCGCTTTTAAGCTTGGCATGCGACGACGGGCGGATATACATCATGTGTCCGCCCTTATAATACCCAAAGGACACGCGATCCGTGATCTGTTTCTCGTAGGCCAGATGCGTCATGCTGAACTCGATACCGCCCACTGCTGTGGCCATGTCGTAATAGCCGCAAATCACAAACACCTTCAAGTAAGGATTTCTGGCCATGGTTGAGCGCAGCGCTTCGGTCATATCCATGTACCTGTTCTCCACATATTTCCACGGCCGCACCTTGCCGCGGGTCATATAGTGCAAGTCAGATTCCCATTTAAGGGTATTTTTCAAATAATGCCTGAAAGCGGCAACATAGGGCCCGGTCAAAGCGGAACTCGACGGATCAAACTCCTGGCGTTCTCCCGCTGCATCGGCATCGATCGCTGTAAACCGGCTGTCAAGCCGGCCGACCACCAGCCGCTGATCGCGCAGCAGCTCCTTGCGGAAGCGGGCCGCGCTGACCCGCAGGTTCGCCTGGAGTATGAATTCCGGAGAAAGCCCGGTATACCGGGCAAGCTTTTCCGCCATCGCGGCCTGTTCGGCATCCGTAAGCGTATTGCCTTTGGTAAGGGCCGCCATGTATTCGCCGAAGGCAAAAACACGCACTTCGTCAACCACCTCTTCGACTGTCTTTTCCTGAAGGTCAGACGGCAGCTGCTTGTGATACCATGCCGTCGCGGCATAGGTTTGAATCTGAACCGCCCAGGCGATGTCGTTGTTAGGATTAGGAGATAGCGTCTGGTAGGTCAGGAGGGCTGAGAGCAGGGAAACACCATTTAATTCAATACCGTGGCGCGACTGCAGCTCATACGCTAAGCCGGCGCTGCGGATCGAGCCGTAACTTTCACCGATCAGGAATTTCGGAGAAGGGTAGCGGTCATACATACGGAGATACTCGGCGATAAATTCCCCGAAAGCACGGATGTCTCCCGACTGCCCGTGAAACTGGGTGTTGTCCGTTTCCGGCGTTACCCGGCTGTAGCCGGTGTCCATCGCATCGACAAATACCACATCCGACACATCCAGGAGCGAATGGGGATTGTCAACAAAATCATAAGGGGGCGCCGGCTGGAAGCCTTCCTCAGCCATTTTCGCGATTTTCGGGCCGAATGATCCCATATGCAGCCAGATGGTCGCGGAGCCGGGTCCGCCGTTAAAGAGAAACGCGACAGGCCTTGTCTTCACATCCGCTCCATCCTTGGTGTAGGCCACAAAAAACATCCGGGCCGCCACTTTTCCGTCATCCAGCCGGATCGGCACCGTACCCGCTGTGGCCGTATATTTGATCTCTTCACCGTTAAGGACCATAACATGCGAGGTCTGCGAGATCTTTTCCTCATTGGGCCCGGCATACTCATGCTTAGCCGGCCCCTGGGTATCCCGCTGAGTTCCGGGCGGCCGCTGCTGCGCCGCAACCCATGGAACCAGTAAAGCAGCCATCAGGATAATCGCTAAAAAGACCGAACGTTTATGCATTCTCACCTCCTGTAATGTCCCTTTAATCTATAGAACCCTACTCTTCCTGTCAATATGTTGGATTGCCAACAGAGACAATGAAAAATGATGCTCATGTCATCCTGAGGACTGCGGCGGAAGGCCTTTTATTGACTCATCCTATCTTTTTTGTGTATTATGGCTATTAAATTGGGGGGGTTCACCGGGGAGGTTGTCTCTGAGAAAGCGAGAGATGAACACAGAAATGTGTATAAGGATAATAAGATGAAAAGAAAAGGACTGAGTTCCGTGAAACCAATGCACAAAAGACTGATTTTTCTGGTGGTGATAATCGGTGTCGCCGGCAGCGTAATGCCTCTTAAGGGCCAGCAGGCCGCCAATGGCAGACTAAGTGTATTTCTTGATGAAGAAAGCTGGGTGGATGCGGATTATATCAGGCAGGAGATCCCGGTGGTTGAATATGTGCGGGATAGGGAACTTGCGGATGTCCACATAATCATGTCACGCCACCGGGCCGGATCAACCGGGTCAACTTACAGCATTTCATTTATAGGCTATGGCGAATACGAAAATAAAAATTTTGAAATAAGCTGCTGGGTCCCGGCGACGTATACATCTCACATGGAGAGAAGTGCTTATACTGAAAAGATTAAAGCGGGACTTGCCCCTTTTATCGCCGCCGCCGATATTTCAGACAAGATGGATATCACTTATGCTGCGGTTCCCTCGGAGGTCACTCCCGACTTGGAAATTCTAAAGGACCCATGGAAGAATTGGGTTTTTGAGGTATATGCCGGCGGAAACTTTCACAGAGAAGAATCCAGTAACTCCCTTCATATCCGTTACGGTGTGTTTTCCGACAGGATAACCAAGGAGTCCAGGACAAGGGTGCGCCCCTACGGTAATTATAATGAAAGAAATTATATTACGGATGATGGAACCGTCACATCAACTTCAGTCAGGGGTGGCCTCGACAGCTACCATATTATCAGTCTAAGTGACCATTGGGCGGCCGGTGTTTTTGGTGATATTTTCATCAGCACGTACCATAATATGGACTTCAGTGCCGAACTCTCTCCTGCCATCGAATACAGTCTTTTCCCTTATGAGGAGGCCACCAGGCGGTCTATCACATTCGCTTGGAGAATAGGGGCAGGATATTATGACTATTTAGAGGAAACCATTTTTGAAAAAACGGAGGAAATTCTTTTCGGTCAAGCGGTCATCGCCTCGGCCAACTTCAGGCAGCCCTGGGGAGATATACGAGCAAGCCTGGTCGGGTTTCATCACTTTCATGATTTTCGCTCAAACCGGACGGAATTGTCTGCACATTTAAATCTCCGGATCATAAAAGGGCTGGCCCTGAACATCAGAAGCAGTTATAGTCTCATTAATGATCAGGTGGCCATTCCGAAAGCTGATTTGTCTCTGGAGGAAATTCTTCTGGAGCAGCGCCGGAGGACGACATCATATGAGTTCAGCGCCAATATCGGCTTATCATATACCTTTGGTTCAAGAATCACAGGTGTCTTCAATCCCCGCCTTGATTTATAGCTTCCGGAAAATTTCCGGACAGAAGATAATTTCTGACAAGATTCCTTAAACGGATGAGCTTGATTTCTTCTTTGGGATTTTCCATGTTTAGGATAAAGCATTCATCCAGATTATAGCCCGCCATTTTTAAGGCCATCCATCCGCATAAATTCCCGAAGTCTTCGTTAGTTTGAATTTTTGATTTGACATAATCCGCTTTTTTGAATTTATGATAAACGATTTCCTGTTTGCCGATATACCACAGGAAATGACCGTTTTCATGTGCTTTTGTATAAATCATACTTGCTCGATTCAGGTTCTCACTTATCAGCACGACATAGACATATGCTTTTTCTTGTTCGATATTCGCTTCAAAAACCCCGCTCCAGCCGTATCCATGATGATAGTCACGGTAAGGTGTGGAAAGGCCGAATTCTTCCCTTATCTCATTTATTCTTACATTTATGTCTGCAACATTGTCTTCTCTTTTATAAAATTGATTCTCCTCGAGCAAAACTTCAAGCTTAAGCTCAGGAATCGATATTTTCCCGGTGTTAAAGCCTTTGCTTTCAAAGTAAGATTTGAATATATCCTTTTGCTCTGTCTTATCCTGTATCGAAAGAGCTCTTCCCGGGACATGGATAAATATAAAAAGAAGCGCCAAGAAGACTCTTAATGAAGCGGAATATAATGAGCACATAGTTTTTTTATTTTAATTTTTTATTTCGCAGAGAAATTACGACTGTCCTTACTTCCTGCATGCTGAAACGATATTTTTTTCTCAGTCTCCCTAAATGTTCATTGAGAGAGGCGTGTGTGGGGATGCCCAACTCATCAGCAATTTTCCGTGCCGGAATGCCGGTTGCTTTCTCTAGATCATTAAGACTCATCGTCCCTGTAATAAGAATTCCGGAAGGGACCGAAGCATTCCTTCCCGAAACCATACCCTGATCGGTTTTTTTCCGGGGCAATTCTTTTTCCTCATAGTTATCAGAAGCATTAGGGGAACAAGTCCAGAGAAGGACAAGGATTAGAAAAAATATCACAATTATTCGATTAATCATTATTGCCGGCCTCAGTATTTAAATTCTGCATTTATGGAGATATATCTCCCGTTAAAAAGGGCGTATATATTAGCCGCACTTTCATCTACAGAAACATTATAGATAACTTTATGCCTATAGTCGAAAATATTGTCCACACCAAAAGTAATCCACAGATGGTCTTTCATAAATTTTGTCAGTCAAGGAGGAGGGGGGCCGCTAAATGCAGACCCCCCTCTCCTATGATGAAAAAGGTGCCGATTGCGCCTTATTAAAAAGAAAACTCAAGCCCGGTATAGATCGACCTAGGTTTGGAGGGGCCGTAAACATAGCCCGCGTCGCGGTATATGCCGACATCCAAGTCGTCCTGATAGGAATTGAAGAGATTAAACACGCCGGCAAAGACATCGATTTCGGTTTTATCGTTCAGAGAAACAGTCCTGGTAACCTTGGCGTTTACGACATAGAAAGGATCAGACGTTTCCAAACGGTCTTCGGAAATATAGCCTGCGAAATGGGGTGCTTTCATGCTGCCGGTATATTCCAGGGACAAGTCAACATTCACAAGGTCCGGATTCATATAGTTGAGCGTGATGTGTCCATAAGTATCGGGCGTCCGGAACCGATCCCGGGAGCCGAAATCCGGCTCCGGCTCATCCAGCCGGCTACGCTGCCAGGTGCCGCCCATCATGACATTGAAAAATGTGCCGAACTGGCCTCCGATCTCGGCGGATACGCCGTATACCTTTGAGTTTGAGCCGTTGATCCTTTCAAAAACCAGCACGTTTTCCCGGGGATCAAATTCCTTCTGCTCTAAAATGAAGGTATTTGTCAGCAGGGTGTAAAACCCTTCAATACTCATCTGAATATTGGTCTGCCCTATCTGGCGGCCGAAGTCCAGCCCGGTGCTCATGCTGTAGGAAGATTCTTCTTCGAGATCCGGGGCATTTTCAATGATCATGCCTTCCCCGCCGACCTGCGTGATATGAAGATCCTCATCAAAAACCTGAGGGGCCCGGAATCCGGTTGAAAAGGTCGTCCTCCAGCTGATGTCATCCGTTAAGTTAAACAGCAGGCTGAGCCGCGGATTTAAAATGAGATTTGAAACAAGCGTGTGTTGACTCGCCCTTAAACCGGCCAGCAGTGAAAACAATGAACTTAATTTCACATCGTCCTGAAGGAAAAAGCCGAATTCGTCATAATGAGCATCAATCTCCCGGCCGTAACCCAGGGCCTGGTCCTTGATCCGCTCCCCCTTATACTGAATTCCCCCGCTGAGCAGATGGCTGCCTGCCTGGTAATTCAATTGTCCATTGATAAACAGAACCGGATTTTTCGATGCTCCATAAGCATTGAGGTCCTGTTCAGCGCCGTAATACGAATCACGCTTGGCATCAACATACGACAGGCCCACGTTGTAAAACAACCGGCTGGATAGATAGTGATTCCACTCTCCGGAAATCCCGTTCAGATCAGTGTCGACAGCCTCCGTGATATCCGCTTCGTGCGGCGGCAGATCAAATTTATTGCCCCCGCGCCGGTTTTCTGTAAGCCGGTAAAAACTCAATTTGAATTTCCCGTCGATGCCTGGAAAATAATTATAAAAATTAAACCCGAAATTGGTGCCGCGCATTTTCGAGACTTCAGAAAAGCCGTCTTGATTGATATCCACCGGCTGACGGTCCTTATAATTGGCGAAAAGAAAGGCTTTGGTGTTGCCTTCATTGGCAACAAATCCGGTCCGGAACCCGGCGTTTGTCAGGGGTTCCCCGTCCTGAAACTCCTGATGGAGCTTAAAGGTTGAACTGTTTCCCATCGGCTCTTTGGTCTGCACATTGATAACGCCGGCAACGGCATTGCCTCCGTACAGGGCCGATCCGCCGCCTTTGACGATTTCAATCCGGTTGAGCATCTCCGCCGGAATCTGTTCCAGGCCGTAAACCCCGATCATGGAACTGAAAATCGGTGAGCTGTCGATTAGAATCTGAGAGTACTTTCCTTCCATGCCGTTAATGCGAACCTGAGTGAAGTTGCAGTTCTGGCAATTAGTTTCGACTCTCACCCCTGTGGTCAATGAAATCGCTTCAGCCAAGTGAGTGGCTTGTT
>CAYRTV010000018.1:0-16712 GCA_964427225.1 uncultured Eubacteriales bacterium | reverse complement strand
GAAAAAATAAGAAAAGCAAGCGGATTAGGCACCGCTCACAATCGTTCCGCCGGCAATCACCTCACTTCCCTGATAACAGACAACAGCCTGCCCCGGAGTGACTGCCCGCTGGGGCTGATTGAACTCCACTTCGAAACGTCCTTTTTCACCTTGAATCAGCCGGGCCGGCTGCGGGGTTTGATTATAACGGATTTGGGCGGAAACCATGACCAGCTTGTCTGCAGCCGGTTGCGAAACCCAGTTGATCTTCTCCGCATTAATTGTTTTCCGGTATAAATAATCCGAGGGGCCTACAATGAGTGTGTTTTGCTCAGGATCAATTTTCACCACATACAAAGGATGCTCAGCAGCAATTCCCAATCCCCTCCTCTGACCGATGGTGAAACCTGCAATCCCGGTATGCCGTCCCAGAATGTTTCCTTGAGTATCCAGAATCTTTCCGGGGAGAAAGGCTTCAGGAATGCGAGTCCTGAGAAACCCCACATAATCCGTTCCGGATACAAAACAAATCTCCTGGCTTTCCCTGCCGGATGCTGATGAGAATCCCATATCTTCCGCTTTCCTGCGCACAAGCGGCTTCGTCATGTCTCCCAGGGGCAGCAGCGTAGCCGCCAATTGTTCCTGGGTCAACGAATAGAGAAAATATGACTGATCTTTTCTGGGATCCCGTCCTTTCTTCAGCAGCACCCGCTGCCGGCCAGGATCTCGAATAACCCGTGCATAATGCCCGGTGGCTATAAAGGGAATACCCAAACGCCGGGCTTCGCGGAACAGAACGGCGAACTTCACATAACGGTTGCAGCGAATACAAGGATTAGGAGTTGTGCCGCATTTATACTTTTGAATAAAATCCCGGATAACTTCCTCTTCGAACGTCCTTTTTAAATCGACATAATAATGCCGGATTCCTAGCTTTTCCGCTACTTTATCCGTATCCTCAGCCATGCCTTCCACCAAAACAAAGGTCACACCGGTGACATCAAATCCATTTTCATTCAATAAAGCCGCTGCCATCGCGGAATCAACGCCTCCGCTCATAGCCACTAAAATTTTGTCTCCGCTCAACTCAGTTTCCTTCTTATATGTTCAATCGGGCCCATCGCAGCTTCATAGAATTGGAGACCACGGAAACCGAGCTGAATGCCATTGCAGCCGCCGCGATCACCGGACTGAGAAGAACTCCGAAAAAGGGATATAAAATGCCGGCGGCCACCGGAATTCCAATGCTGTTATAAAAAAAAGCCCAGAAAAGATTCTGCTTGATTGTACGGATGGTCAGGCGGCTGAGTTTTATCGCAGCCGCAACCCCAGACAGGTTGTCTCCGATCAAAGTAATATCCGAAGCTTCCATCGCAACGTCGGTACCGGTTCCGATCGCAACCCCTATATCCGCCTGAGCCAAAGCAGGCGCATCATTGATCCCGTCTCCAACCATAGCCACCGTTCGGCCTTCAGCTTGTAAATCCAAAATGACATCCACCTTATCCTGCGGCAGCAACTCAGCTTTAAACTCCTTTACTCCCGCGCTGCGGGCAACGGCTGCGGCCGTACGGCTGTCGTCTCCGGTCAGCATAATCACCCGCAGGCCCATTTCCCGAAGACGCTTAACAGCTGATTCCGAACCGGTTTTCAAAGCGTCAGCGACTGCGATCAAGCCCGCCGGCCGGCCCTCCACTGCAGTCAAAACCACCGTTTTCCCTCCCTGGGAAAAATCTTCCAGCAAACTGTCGATTTCCGTGAAGTGTATTTTTTCCTTTTGCATGAACCGAGGACTTCCGGCCAGAACAGTCCGGCCGTTAACCTCAGCTGTAACTCCCATGCCTTCGACAACACGAAAGTTTTCTGCTTCCGGAAAGCTCAATTCCCTAGCTTCGGCTTCACGGATTATCGCTTCTCCCAAGGGATGCTCCGAGGTTTTTTCCGCGGCAGCCGTCAGAGCAACCAAATCATCCTCCTTCCATTGACCCAAAGCAATGACATCTGTTACCGCCGGTTCTCCCTGAGTCAAAGTTCCGGTTTTATCGAAAATAATGGTATTTAGTTTATGGGCGGTCTCCAGGCTTTCACCGCCTTTAATCAAAATTCCGTTCTGCGCCCCTTTGCCGGTTCCAACCAGAATGGCTGTAGGTGTCGCCAGCCCTAACGCACAGGGACATGCTATAATCATGACGGCCACAAAATTCAATAAAGCCGGGGAGAGGGAAGGCTCAGGACCAAAGATGAGCCAGATCACAAATGTCAGTAAAGCCAGCACAATCACCACCGGCACAAAATAACCGGCAACCACATCCGCCAGTCGCTGAATGGGCGCTTTCCGCCCCTGTGCTTCCCGGACCATCCTGATAATTTGCGATAAGGCCGTTTCTTCTCCCACATGGGTGGCACGAAAACGGAAGCTTCCGCTTTTATTGATGGTGGAACCGATGACTTCATCATTTTCCTGCTTGATCACAGGAAGACTCTCTCCGGTGATTATGGATTCATCCACTGTTGAACGCCCTTTTACCACAATACCGTCAACCGGAATCCTTTCACCGGGACGCACCACAATAATATCCCCTGCCATCACCTTGTCAACGGGTATGTCTTGTTCTTCTCCGGACCGGATAATCCGGGCGCTTTTAGGCTGCAATCCCATGAGTTTGCGTATGGCATCGGAAGCCCTTCCCTTCGCCCGGGCTTCAAGCCAGCGTCCAAACAATATCAGCACAATGATCATGGCAGACGTGTCAAAATAGACTTCCGGCTGGATGCCTCCGGCTGCAAAAAAATCCGGGATCATGGCAGCGGCGGCACTGTAGAAATATGCGGCCGAGGTACCCACGGCGATCAAGGTATTCATGTCCGCGCTGCGGTTTTTCAGGGCGCTCCAGGCCCCCCGGTAGAACCGCCAGCCTATCCAAAATTGGACCGGAGTCGCCAGTGACCATAATACCCAGGAACTGGTCAACAAATTCGGAACCCAGGGGAAGAGGTGGGGCATGCTCCCCCAGAAAATCAAGCCGCCGATTATAACTCCCCAAAGCAATCTGTTTTCCAGACCCCGAATCTCCTTTTCCCGGGCTAGCTTCTCAGCATCTTTTCCTTCGCCCTGAGCAGACCGGATCACTTCATATCCTGCCTTAACCACAGCCGCTTCCAAATCGGAAACTGTGACCTCTCCAGGAATATATTTCACACTGGCAACGGCATTATTCATATTAACCGAAGCTTCCATCACTCCGGAAATCCGCTGCAAAGCTTTTTCAATGGTTTTAACACATCCGGCGCATTGAATTCCCTGCAGCTGAATCGTTCTGGAATCAAGCGGAACCGAATATCCCAGCGCATGAATGTTCGCGATTATATCAGCAGGCTGAATTTCATCCGGTTTTAATTCAACCGAGGCAGTCTTAGTCATGAAATTGACGGACACCTGGATTACGCCCGTTTGTCCGGCGAGTGATTTTTCTATCTTGGCCGCGCAGGCGGCGCAATTCATTCCCTGAATGGGAATCTCCCAGTGTTCGGAGTGATTGTTCACGGGTGACTTCAGGGGCGCCTCCTTTAAGGCATTATAGACCATTTTATCATAAAGGTCATCCGGAAGGATCATTTTCACCCTTCCATGTGAGCAGCTGGATGCTGTCTTTTATTAAGTTATGGATTATGCTAAAATTCTTCTGAAAAAGAATTAATTTCATCATTTTACAGCAAATAAGGAGCGAGCATGTCAGGACATTCAAAATGGCATTCCATTAAACATAAAAAGGCCGCTCAGGATGCCAAGCGTGGCAAAATGTTCACTAAGACTATTCGGGAAATATCCGTGGCCGCCCGCATGGGCGGAGGTGACCCTGAAACCAATCCCCGCCTGCGCAAGGCCATAGCTGACGCAAAGGCAGTCAATATGCCGAATGATAACATTGAAAGAGCCGTCAAAAAAGGAACCGGACAACTGGAAGGAGTCAGTTACGAAGAAATCAGTTACGAAGGTTACGGCCCCGGTGGAGTGGCTGTCTTTGTGCAGACACTGACTGACAATAAGAACAGGACCGTTTCCGAACTCCGCCATGTTTTTTCCAAGAACGGAGGGAATATGGGTGAGTCCGGGTGTGTAGCTTGGATGTTTGACCGCAAGGGCTATATTGTGGTCGATAAATCCCAGGCAGACGAAGATGAATTGATGGACATCGTGGTGGACGCCGGAGCCGAAGATATGAAATCGGATGAAACTAACTGGGAAATTTTCACCGCTCCCGGTGACTACGAGGCTGTGGATCAAGCCTTGAAGCAGCATGATATTCCCGTAGAAACATCCAATGTGGGTTATGTTCCTCAAAACTATGTTAAGCTCGAGGGCAACGAAGCTCAACAATGTCTTCGTTTAATGGATGAACTTGAAGATCATGACGATGTCCAAAACGTATGGTCGAACTTCGATATCGATGAAGAAGAAATCGCCAAATATTCCAGTTAGAACAGACGATTTCCCCTATTGCAGATAAAATGAGGATACTCGGAATCGATCCCAGCCTTCGGTCCACCGGATATGGGATTATAGATTCTGCCCCCCCTCATTTTCATGTTCTCCATCACGGCGACATCCGTCCCGCCCGCAGTCTTCCCTTCCCGGAAAGGATCACTTGGATCAAGAATAAAATCGAGGGGCTCATGCAGACTTATTCCCCCAATGAAGTCGCTATCGAAAATTTATTTTATGCCCGCAACGTAAAGACAGCTATCGTTCTAGGTCAGGTCCGGGGAGCGGTTTTGGTCGCCCTGACTTCGAACCGCTGCCCGATTTTTGAATATTCCGCCTTGGAAATCAAAAAAGCTGTGACCGGGTACGGGCAAGCAGATAAAAATCAAGTCAAAGATATGGTCATTCATCTGCTCCATTTAAAAGAAAAAAACCTTTCTGATGATGCTTCCGATGCCTTGGCCGCGGCTTTTTGCCATATGAATTGCCGGGTTTATCAGCAAAAAATCAGCCTCCCAACCAAAAACAAATGATTTCTTATTTAAAAGGCAATATAATCGAAAAAAAATCCGGACGGGTTATCCTGGATATCCACGGAGTCGGATATATGGCCGGAATCCCCTTATCCACTTATCTGAAGCTGGGAGAAACGGGTGAAGAAGCGGAACTTTATATTCATACCCATGTAACCGACAGCAGTCTGTCCTTGTTCGGGTTTTCTACACGTAAGGAAAGGGACCTATTCCTGAAATTAATCAGCATCTCAGGCATCGGCCCCAAAATAGCACTCAATATTTTATCCGGCATAGGAGTTTCCGACCTGGAGCAAGCCATCCGCAATGGTGATGTTTCCCGGCTTTCCCTGATTCCCGGCATCGGCAAAAAAACCGCCATGCGCATCGCACTGGAACTGCAGGAAAAGCTGGGTCCTGAAATACTGGACACGGAATCCCGGCAGAACCGGGAGGATTTGATATCGGCCATGACCAACATGGGATTCAAACGTAAAGATGTAGAGAAAATTTGCGACAGCACTATCAAAGACCTGGGAGACCAGACAAACTTCGATCAGCTTCTCAGAGAAAGCCTCCGCCGTCTTTCCAAACTGTGAAATCCTTGCAAAATATCTTAAAATACGATATTAGGAAATAAAAAATCAAGAAAATGAATAAGAATGATTTTGGTCCCGTTTTAAATCCGGTCCGAACCAGCGAAGACCTTCAATTTGAAGACAGCCTCCGCCCGAAGAGCTTCACCGAATTCATCGGGCAGGAGTCCATAAAGAACAACCTGAAAATCTTTATTCAGGCGGCATGTAAACGCAATGAACATTTGGACCATGTCCTGCTGTATGGGCCTCCCGGTTTGGGTAAAACCAGCCTTGCCTTCCTGATCGCCAAGGAGATGGGGGTAGGGATTAAGCCGACAGCCGGGCCAGTCATAGAAAAACCCGGTGATCTCTCCGCTATATTGACCAATCTCCAGGAAAAAGAAATTCTTTTCATCGATGAAATACACCGGCTGCATCCGGCAGTGGAAGAAATCCTCTATTCCGCTATGGAAGACTTTAACCTGGATATCATTATCGGCCAGGGACCCAGTGCCCGGAGCCATAAGCTGCAGTTAAAGAAATTTACTCTCATCGGGGCCACCACCCGAGCCGGCCGCATTACGGCTCCTCTCCGCAGCCGTTTCGGGATTATCAACCGTTTGGATTATTACGACAAACCTGACTTAAAAAAGATCATTCAGCGGTCCGCTTCCCTGCTGGATGTTAAAATCACGGATTCCGGCGCCGATCAAATCGCTTTCCGCTCGCGCGGCACTCCCCGGGTGGCCAATCGCCTGCTGCGGCGTGTCAGGGATTTCGCTGAAGTGATCGCTGACGGCAAGATCACCCTTGAAGAAGCGGATAAGGCACTGGATATGATGGAGGTCGATGCCCGCGGGTTGGACGATGTAGACCGTAAAATATTAATGACCATCATAGAAAATTTTTCCGGCGGCCCGGTGGGAATCAAAACTATCGCTGCGGCAATTGATGAGGACCAGGATACCATCGAATCTATCTACGAGCCCTTTCTGATGCGCATGGGATTTTTAGAACGCACTCCCCGGGGACGGCAAGTCACGCCCCGGGCATACAAACATTTAGGTTTCAAATCCCATTCTCCCCCCCAAGGAAAATTATTCAAAGACGACTGAAGTTCATGCCTAAAACACATATCGATGATTATGATTACGTCCTGCCCCGGGAATTGATTGCACAGCAGCCGCTGCCGCAAAGGGATCAATCCCGAATGATGGTGGTCGAGCGCCGCAGCGGCCGGATTTCTCACCGTAATTTTTACGAATTTCCGGATTTTTTTCAAGACGGGGATTTATTAGTTTTGAATAACACACGGGTTATTCCCGCCCGAGCTCGGGGACGGATAAACGGCCGGGATATTGAATTTCTCTTTCTCAAGCAATTAAAGCCGAGCTTATGGGAAGTTCTATGCCGGCCGGCGCGCAAAGTACGGAAAGGGAAGCAGATTATTTTTTCCACCCGGGTGACCGCCGTGGTCCACACGGAAGGTGAAGCGGGGAAAAGAGTGCTTCAGTTCGATACCCCTGATATACTGAATGAATTAAAAAACATCGGTTATGCTCCCCTGCCTCCCTATATAAAACGGAATACCGGTCGTGAAGATCAGCGTTCATTCGATTTGGACCGGTATCAAACTGTTTTTGCCGAACACGACGGGTCTATCGCTGCGCCCACTGCCGGTCTTCATTTTACCGACCAGGTCTTGGCCCGGCTCAAAGACAAAGGGGTCCAGACAGCTGCCGTCACCTTGAATGTCGGATTGGCGACTTTTCAGCCGGTCCGGGTCGAGAATATAGAAAAGCACCGCATGCTGGAAGAGAACTTTCATATCAGTCCCGACACGGCCGCCCGGATCAATACCGTCCACTCACGGCCGGAAGGCAAAGTGGCCGCTGTCGGAACCACTTCGGTCCGGACCCTCGAGAGTTCAATTGAAAATGGAAAAGTCCGGCCCGGCAGACAAGCTACGGACTTATTTATTTACCCGGGCTACAGATTTCAAGCTGTCGATGCTCTTCTGACCAATTTTCATCTTCCCAGGTCCACTCTTTTGATGCTCACATCGGCTTTCGGCGGTTATGATGTAATCCGGCGCGCTTACCGGGAGGCTGTTAATAAACAATACCGGTTTTTCAGTTATGGTGACTGCATGCTGATTCTTTAGTCTGAGCCCTTTAATTAAAAAAGAACCGTATGGATCATCCTGCTTCGCAGGAGTAAAAAGTGAAAAGTTAATTTTAAATTTAAACCTGATCCCCATCAAGGCAGATGGAAAGGAACAAGGAGGCTTCGGTCCGGCTCAATAGATTGAACAGACCGAATAGACTGAAAAGACTTTGACTTCCCAACGGGTATAACATGCGGAAGAAAAAAGCGATTTGACAAAATCACCACATTGGCTTATAAGTGGGATATTATGTATGAGGATCCGGCGGAAGAAAAAAAACTGCAGGATATACTGCATCCCACCACAACTGCGGAGACATTTACCATCACTGTGAAATTCGGATATAAAGTCTCTCCAAAATACAGGAAAGCCGTTGACCTGGCCCGGCGAATGCCGACTTACCGGGAAACGGGAAACGGGGAGTGGATACGGCATGCAGCCGATTTCACACCGGATGATGTGGACGAATTATTTCACTTATTCAACCTGGTCCATGAGTGGGATAAAACCGAAGTTCTGGTCAACCATAAACGCCTCCCCTACGCCCATCAGCTGTGGATCCCCTTGATGTGGTTCTACCGGATTTAATCCCCAATTTTCTCTTTACTCTTCACTCTTTACTCTCTTCGAGACAAAACAGCTTGGGTTCTTTTGCTTCGCCCAGGATGAAAAGCCGGTGTCAGATTTTCACTGATCGCTTAACCTGGATTATTCACGAGCTGAGATTGCCGCAGATGCGAGGCGCAGGGCATGAAGCTGTGGACTCCACTGCGAATGCCTTGCAACGAAGCAGATGCGGTGAGAGTCGGCTCGCCCGAAAGGTAAAAAAAGTGCGATTAGTTTATAAATGTGCAAATGAAAAACTTTCCATTTGAACTTTCAATTATAATCATGTTAATCGCTGATAAAAAAGAAATTGCAAAAACATCGAACTTTTTTTATGAATAATTCAGGTTAATCAATCTCTTCCATCTTCACAGTAAAATGACGAAGGTAGGGGGCTTGTTCCGCAATCCGGAAACCCTTTATCCGGCCGCGCTTTTCATAAAGACGGGTCAAGGCTTCAGCTATATATTCCAAATGAGAGACAGTATATACTCTGCGGGGAAAAGCAAGCCGCACTAATTCCAGCTGCGGAAATATCTCCCGGCCGGTTTCCTTATCCGTTCGTCCGAACATAACTCCGCCGATTTCCACAGCACGAACGCCGGCCTCCCGGTAAAGGGCAATACTTAATGCCCAGCCGGGATAGTGTTCCCGGGGGAGATGGTCCAGAAAGCGGTCAGCCAGAAGATAAACAGCATGTCCGCCTGCCGGACTGTAGACGGGAATACCCTGATTGCGCAGCCGCGACCATAAATATTTGACCTGGCCGATTCGGTGTTCAAGATAAGCTGCGTCCACGCCTTCCCGCAGGCCTTGCGCGACAGCTTCCAGGTCCCGTCCGGATAAACCGCCGTAGGTCGGAAAGCCCTCGCCTAAAATAAGATTATTTTTAAGTTCAGCCGCAAGATTATCATCGTTACATGTGACAAAACCCCCGATATTGACCAACGCATCTTTTTTGGCACTCATGGTGGCGCCGTCTGCACAGGCAAACATTTCCTTCGCTATTTCCGTTATGCTTTTGTCGGTATATCCCGGCTCCCTCTGCTGAATGAAATAGGCATTCTCAGCAAACCGGCAAGCATCCAGAAAGAAAGGAATCTTATGTTTCCGGCATATTTGGCTGACATGACTTAAATTCTCCATGGATACCGGCTGTCCCCCGCCGCTGTTATTAGTGACAGTCATCATGACTAAAGGAATACGGCCGTTTCGTTTTTCCTGTATGAAGGTCTCCAATTTGGAAAGATCCATATTCCCCTTAAAGGGGCTCTGGTCATCCGGGTCATAAGCATTGTCGCGGACCAGGTCGACAGCGCCGGCGGCATGATGTTCAATATTAGCGCGGGTGGTGTCGAAATGTATGTTATTCGGCACGGAATCTCCCTGCTTAACCATTACATCAAACAGAATACGCTCCGCCGCTCTCCCTTGATGGGTGGGGATTACATGCTTGTGTCCGAAGATATCTTTCACAGAATTCTGGAAACGGTCAAAACTGCGTGACCCGGAATAGGCTTCGTCGGCTTCCATCATTCCGGCCCACTGTTTTTGGCTCATAGCGGCTGTGCCGCTGTCTGTGAGAAGGTCGATAAAAACAGCCGGGGCAGGGACAGCAAACACATTAAATCCAGCCTCCCGGAGAAGTTCTTCCCTTTTTTCCCGAGATAAAAGGTGAATAGGTTCGATTGATTTAATTTTATAAGGTTCTACCGGTATTCTTGTCTCAGCCATGCTCCCCCTCCTTAAAAAGTGACTAAATCCCGGAATAATTCAAATCTGCTTTCAATTTCATCCTCAGAAAGGGACTTAAGCCGCTCGATACTGAAATCTTCGATGGTGAATGACGCCATTACGCTTCCGTAGACCGAAGCTCTCCGGAAATCTTTTTCCCGGCAAGATCCGATTTTATCCAAATATCCAAGAAATCCGCCCGCAAAGCTGTCTCCGGCTCCAGTCGGATCGATCACCTCTTCACAGGGATGCGCCACCATGCCGAAAAGAAAATCCTTTTCCATCAATAAAACCCCGTGTTCACCCTTTTTGATTACAATCAAAGATGGTCCCATCTCGAGCAGGCGGCGCCCCGCCTTCAGCAGGTTCTTTTCCCGGCCGATCATGCGGACCTCTTCATCATTGGCGAAAAACACATTCACTTCTTCGATTACTTTCCTCAAGGACTCCGGCTTGCTTTGAATCCAAAGATTGATGGTGTCCATGGCAACCAATCGAGGATTTTCAGCCTGAGTAAGAATATCCTGCTGTAAATCGGGATCAATGTTCCCTAAAAAGAGAATATCCGCTTTCCTGTAATCAGGCAATAATTGCGGTTTGAAATCTTCAAAAACGTTCAAATCCGTCTTCACTGTGGTTCTTTGATTGGGATCCTCACCGTAGGCGCCTTCCCAATGAAAAGTTTTACCCTCTTTGATCTCTAACCCCCGTATATCCACTCCGCGGTTTTTAAACAGATCAATCACCTCTTCCGGAAAATCTTTCCCGGCCACCGCCACCATTTTCGGTTTGGTAAAATAGCTGGCCGCCAGGGCGGCGTAAGAACAAGATCCGCCAATGATTTTTTCCCGCTTTTCATGGGGTGTTGCGATTGTATCAAATGCTAATGAACCAATAACGACTAAACTCATAAAATTTTCCTCCTTAAAACTTTGCTCGAAGTATGCTCAAGTCATGTTATATACTTGTTCAGGATAAGCTGGAGCCTCCGGCGGGTTTCTCCTGGAATCATATCCGGGTTAGTCATCAGGCAATTATTCAAGGCGTCCCCGCATTCACATTCGGTTTCTTTTCGCAGGGGAATGCCGGCAACAGCTTTCTTTAAAATGTTTTTAGCATGCTGAACATTCAATTTTAAATTTTCCAATATCATTTCAACTGAAACCGTACCTTCCGTTTCATGCCAGACGTCATAATCCGTAATCAGATTCAATGCAGCATAGCATATCTCCGCCTCCCGGCTCAGCTTGGCTTCAGTGACAGCCGTCATTCCAATAACATCACACCCCCAAGACCTGTATATATTAGATTCCGCAATAGTGGAAAAGGAGGGGCCTTCAATACATATGTATGTTCCCCCCAGGTGAATATCCAAACCCAGTTCTGTTCCGGTCTCATGCAAATGCCGGGAAACCACCGGACAAACCGGATTAGCAAAGCTGATATGCGCGGCGGCGCCATCCCCGAAAAAGGAATTCCGGCGGTGGGGGGTCCGGTCAAAGAATTGGTCGGGGATAAACACATCCCTGGGTTTGATGTGTTCTTTCAAAGAGCCTACCGAATTGACGGAAATAATCCTGGCAGCTCCCATCCTTTTAAACCCATAAATATTGGCCTGATAATTGATTTCGGAAGGCAAGATGGTATGTCCGCGGCCATGCCGGCTGAGAAAAGCAACTTCTTTGCCTTCCAAGGTCCCTACTGTGTAAACATCCGATGGGTTCCCAAACGGGGTTTCCAGCTTAACTTCACGGAGATTTTGAATTCCATCAATATCATAAAGCCCGGTTCCTCCGAGGATTCCGATTTCAATTTCCGGATATGATGGTGATTTTGAGCTCATTTATCCTCCTTGTGCAGCTCATTGTCCCAAGGATCGCAAAATCCAGCGTCTATAGAACCGGTCCCGATTCCTTATAACGAAGCAGAAGAGATCCTTCGCCGCTGCGCTCCTCAGGATGACACTATTGTGTCATTTACTGAGTAATATTTCAGGTATATAATTATTCGGCATTCAAGTCAACTTTCACCCCGCATATCCAACAGTATTTTAAGGCTTTCTCGCTCTCCCGCTTTCCGCAAGGCATCGATTCCTTCATCCAGGGGATAAATTCCGGAGATAAGAGGATTGACTTTCACCAGATGTCCCAGAGCCCGCAGCGCCGGTTCAAACGGACCGCATCTGGATCCGATCAAAGTGATTTCATTGATCACGGCGGAATTCACATCCCAATTTGCCGGCTGAGCCACCGTGCTTTTTAAAATCACACGTCCTTTAGGCCGAACCAGGGCTAAAGCTTGTTTTCTTCCCGCCGGCGATCCGGTGGCCTCGACCACAACATCGAACCTTTCGCTGATGTCTTCGGATAATTCAACAGCGACCGGATGCTTGCTCATTCGTTTCATTTTTTCAGGATGGTGCCCGCCCAGGGTCACATGCGCCCCGGTCCGGCTGAGGACTAAAGCAGTTAAAATCCCCAGGCGTCCGTCACCAAGAACCAGAATATTTTCCGCCGGCTGAATATGAATTTGCTCCGTTATTTCATAGGCCGCAGCCAAAGGTTCACAAAAAACAGCCTCTTCATCCCGAAGCCTTTCCGGAACTAATTTTAAATTTTTTACAGGAAGGGTTATGTAATCGCTGAAACAACCATCCCGGCCCATAATTCCAAGCACGCTGCGGGCCGGACAATGGCGGTCCATACCCTGAGCACACCAGACGCATGATCCGCAGCCGCAATTTATTTCTCCGACCACACGCTTACCGATGAGTCCTTTTTGGGAAGGATGGTTGACCTTTGCCACCCGTCCCGTAAACTCATGCCCTAATATCCCTCTAAATCCCATATAGCCTTGTATGATTTCCAGGTCAGTATCACATATTCCCGCCATCAAAATCCTAATCAGCGCTTCCCCCGGTGACGGATCGGGTACGGGATAGTCAGTGAAATACTGAAGTTTGTCGGTATAAACCAATGCGCGCACTTGTTCCTCCTATGACTCTCTTTGATTTTGCCAAGAAAACCGGAAGAGGTCAAACTGCCTGCATTTGTATTTCCCTCCTCATTTGGTTATTCTATTCAAGTTAAGAATTCTATTAATAGAATTATCCGCAGACATCAAAACAAACGGGAATGAGCATGAATAAGCCAACTCAATTGTCCTCACTCGCCGAAGCCTTACATCAATCAGAAACAATAACCATCCTGACGGGTTCAGGCATTTCAGCCGAATCAGGAATTCCCACCTTCCGGGGAAAAGAAGGATTGTGGAAACAGTTTCGTGCCGAAGAATTGGCGACGCCGCAGGCATTTTCCCGGGACCCGGTTATGGTGTGGGAATGGTATAATTGGCGGCGGGGCATTATCGCATCCAAGCAGCCTAACCCCGGGCATCTGACTCTGGCAAAATGGGAAAATCGTTTTCCGGATTTGACCATAATCACTCAAAACATTGACGGCCTTCACCAAAAATCCGGAGCCCGAAATGTGATGGAACTCCACGGCAACATCTGGAAACTCCGCTGTATGGAGGAAGGCACCATCATTGAAAACCACCGGCCTCAGTTGGAAGAGCTTCCTCCCCGCTGTCCGGAATGCGGAGCCATGCTTCGTCCGCATGTGGTTTGGTTCGGCGAATCTCTTGACCTGGGGCTTCTCCAAAAGGGAATCAAGTATGCTTCAGAAAGTGATGTTGTTCTGGTTATAGGAACATCCGCGATTGTCTATCCGGCGGCGGCCATCCCTTTCACCGCCGCCCAGGCCGGAGCCAAGCTGGTGGAAATTAATCCTGAATCCACTCCATTATCCGAGTATACCGATTGGTCTTTTCGGGGAAAGGCCGGAGAAATACTGCCCGAAATAGACAGGCAGCTGGAATCCGCCTTATCCCCTCAACAGGAGTAATCGTGATGAAATACATATATTTCGATGCTTCTTCCGGCTTGAGCGGCGATATGATTTTAGGAGCTATGCTGGACCTGGGAGTCGATCCCGGCCATTTTTCCAGCCGCATCCAATCACTCGGGCTTCCAGTTGATATAAAGATTTATTCAACCCGGAGAATGTCATTGCGGGGGCTTAAAGCAGATGTCAAAGTACATCGGGATGACCATCTCCACCGGAACTGGACTGATATTAAAAGCTTGATCGAAAAAAGTTCTTTTTCCAACAACATAAAGCAGAAAGCACTGGCCGTTTTCATTAACTTATTCAAGGCTGAAGCCCGGGTCCACGGCAAAGAGGCCGAATCAATACACCTGCATGAAGCCGGTGCTGATGATGCCATCGTGGATATCCTAGGCGCATGTTTTCTACTGGAAGAATTAAAAATAAAAAAGATTTTATGCTCTCCCCTGAATCTGGGCAGCGGATGGGTCCGGGCCCAGCATGGACGGCTGCCGGTTCCGCCGCCCGCTGTCGGTGAGCTGCTCAAAAATATCCCGGTTTATTCCGCTCATGCCGAATATGAGTTGGTTACACCGACGGGGGCCGCCATTATATCAACTCTGGCTGACCGTTTCGATACATTTCCTCAACTGCGGTATGAGGCGGTCGGATACGGCGCTGGAACCAGAGATTTTCCGGATTTTCCCAATGTGCTGCGCGTTTTTTATGGAGAGTGGAATGCTGATACAGCCCAAACCGTTTTTCAGCTCGAAGCAAATATTGACGATTCCAATCCCCAAATCCTGGCTGAATTCATCGATAAGGCGCTGAATGCCGGGGCTTTGGATGTCTTCTTGACTCCGGTTGTCATGAAGAAAAACCGGCTGGGTTCCAAATTGACCCTGCTGGCCGAAAAGCATAAAATAGAAGCATTGGGCGGCATGGTCTTCCGGGAGACAAGTTCAATTGGAATCCGGTATTTTCCGGTGGAAAGGCTGGTTCTTAAAAGAAAGCAGGCCGATGTAACTGTTTTAGGCGAAACCCTTTCCATTAAAGTCTCCTATCATCAGGGCAATGAAGTTCATGCTCACCCAGAATTTTCAGATTGCCTCCGGGTCGCGGAAAAAACCGGAGTCCCTTTGAAGAAAGTTATGCAGATGGCCCTGCATGAATATATGTCGAAGCAAGGAGAAACAAGTGGATCTCAAGAAAATTGAAGAAGGCGTTAATCTGATCTTGCAGGGGATCGGAGAAGATACGGAACGTCCCGGTATAAAAAAAACCCCTCAGCGAGTGGCCCGTATGCTGGAAGAAATTCTAGGGGGTCTAACGGAAGATCCCACGGAATTGCTGCATCCGATTCAAGGAGAAACCCATGACGAAATGGTGCTGATTAAGAATATTCCTTTATATTCTTTATGTGAACATCATCTTCTTCCTTTTGCCGGCTCAGTGCATGTTGCATATATTCCCAAGGCCGGGCGAATTGTGGGGCTCAGTAAAATCGCACGGGTGATTGAAATCTTTTCCCGCCGGCTTCAGGTTCAGGAACGCCTGACCAAACAAATCGCTGACTTAATTAACAGCTCTCTGAATCCGCTTGGGGTTATGGTGGTAGTGGAGGCGGAACACATGTGTATGTCGATGCGCGGTGTTAAAAAGCCGCGCTCTCTGGCGGTCACTTCCGCAGTCCGGGGTTCTTTCCGCACCAGCAGCGCCACCCGGGCGGAAGCAATGAATCTTATAAAAGGAGGACTCCCTATTGGCCGAGAAACCTAATAAGACTTTCTACATCACCACTCCGATTTATTATGTCAACGATATCCCTCACATCGGACACGCCTATACCACCATTATCGCCGACACCTTAAGCCGCTTCCATAAATTACTGGGTGAAGATGTCTTTTTCTTGACTGGAACTGATGAGCACGGACAAAAAATAGAAAAATCTGCCGCAGAGAAAGGAATTGAACCTATTCAATTGGCTGACCAGGTTGTAGGCCGGTTTAAAGACTTATGGAAAGAACTTGATATCGACTATGATTTTTTTATCCGGACAACTCAGGAAAACCATGAAAAGGGTGTGCGGAAACTGTTTAAAAAACTGATGGACCAGGGTGATATTTATAAAGGAAAATACCAGGGTTTTTATTGTGTCAGCGATGAAAACTTCCTTTCCGATGATGTCCCGCTGGAAGAAGGCGGGTTCAAGATATGTCCCGATTGCGGGAAAAAAGCCCACGGTGTCTCCGAAGAATGCTATTTTTTTAAATTATCCGCTTATCAGGAAAAGCTGCTTCATTTTTATAAACGCAATCCTGGTTTTGTGCGTCCGCAAAGTCGAATGAATGAGATAACCAGTTTCGTGGCGGGAGGACTCAAAGATTTGAGTATCACCCGGACGACCGTAGCATGGGGGATTCCGGTCCCCGGGGACCCCGAACATACCGTATATGTTTGGTTTGACGCTCTGCATAATTATTTAACGGGAATAGGCTACGGATGGAACCAAGAACAATACCGGCATTACTGGCCGGCGGATATTCACCTTATCGGGAAAGATATTCTCCGTTTCCACGCCGTTTTTTGGCCGGCTTTCCTGATGGCGGGTGATTTCGACTTACCCAAAACTATTTTCGGGCATGGCTGGTGGCTCAAGGACAAGACCAAAATGTCAAAATCAAAAGGTAATGTCCTGAATCCACATATCATTCTTGACACATTTGGAACAGACCCTCTCCGTTATTTTCTGCTCCGTGAAATTCC
>CAYRTV010000017.1:0-16975 GCA_964427225.1 uncultured Eubacteriales bacterium | reverse complement strand
ATCTCCCTTAATGATAACTTTTTGTTCGCCTTCCAAGACAGTGGTTACTTGCTCATAAGAATGCTTATGCGGAGGAACGGTCGAGCCGTTTTTATATTCAAATCGAGCCATCAGAATATCTTTGCCGCAAGCGAGTGTGATGCGTTTCACACCTTTGAACACATCAACGTTATGTTGTTCTTTTTTTTCTATTTTGAACATCATGGTCTCCTAAGCGTCTACCAAGCAATACGGAATTTTTCATGATCCCCCTGAAATTTTTCCCAATCGACATTCACATTGTCCACCCGGGCTCCTATCGGCCCCTCCTCTAATTTATTGATTAAAGTATTGATATCGTTCTCAGCACCTTCGGCCAGGATTTCGACCCGTCCGTCTGCAAGATTTTTCACCCTTCCGGCTACATCCAAAGAATGGGCTGTCTGCTGGACGAAGGCCCGGTATCCGACACCTTGAACTCTTCCTGATACAAAAATGTGCGCCCTTTTCATAAGAAATAAAATAATATCATAATCCTCAGCAGCGGTAAAGCTAATGAATTTAATCATATGGGACGGCCCGGGTCAACCCGCGCCGCATCAGCCGCACCCGCCCCAATTTCTCAATTTCTTAAAATGTATCAAGACTATTTTCAAAATCTTATAAAATCGCAAATTTTCATGAATAAGCCAGGTCAATGACTTTGCGGCCTTTGCCTAAAACAACGGCATTTTTGATAGCCTTTGATGTCCAATTTCCAGCTTTTTCACAGGCCTGCGCCATATTTACGCCTTGAGCCAGAAATCCCAGAACAGCTGATGATAAAAAACAGCCGGTTCCATGCACATCTCCTGTGTGCCTTTTCCGCTTCCATCGGAGTTCCTCATGACCATCGAACAGAATATCGATGGGTTCACCGGGGAGATGTCCCCCTTTCAGCAAACAGGCCGCATTCATTTTTCCATATATCTTACGGGCTGCTTCCGCCGCGCTTTTTAAATCCCCGGCAGGTATTCCGGCCAGCCGTTCAGCTTCATGTATATTGGGAGTGATGATTGTTGCCTTTCCTGCAAAAACAGAGATAAATTCTTCAACCGCCTTATCTTCCAGCAAGGAATAACCGGAACTGGAGGACAAAACCGGATCCACAACTATGGGAATCCCTTGATTTTCTGACAGAATACTTTTGGCTGCGGCAAGATTGGTTCGGCTGCCGATCATTCCGATCTTGATGCCGGAAAAAGAAACATCCTCTTTCAAAAAATTGTATTGCTGCAGCAAAATATCTTCATCATGAGGATGCACCCCTTTCACAGACATTGTATTCTGCACTGTATCAGCTGTCACTACGGCCATTCCCGCAAATCCCATCTTTTGAAAAACCTGAAGGTCCAGCAGTATCCCGGCCCCGCCGCTGGGATCAAACCCGGCAATGGTCAGCAATGCTTTTTTTGTCATCGCCTCGTTCTCCATTTCATAGTCATGATAACACATTCGCATGGCCGTTTGCTTGCTAGGCTTGCGATCGAAGCGATTAACCGGCTTCGCAGCATCGGATCCGGCAGGAGCGACTTGAAGATTTAGCCTTCCGAGCGCAGGATTTGATGGGACCCGGCGCAGCCGGATGCCGAGCATGTTTGACCCACGGACGGGGGGAGTTGCGCAGGCACCGAAAACCCAAGCGGGGAATGGCGTTAGAAATCTGAACCGGAGCGGCAAGCCGGCAGATGTGGTGAGATTCGGCCCGCCCGAAGGGTAAAAAATTGCGATTAAAATGAAAACCGGAAAAGAAAAACGTTTCAAATGATCGCAAAATAGTGACCATGAATATCGGAAAAAAAAGATGACAAACCTATCGCAATTTTTTATGAATATGTCAGGATTGGGTTTCGCCGGATTTGACGAGAAGCCGCTGCAGCATAATCGGTCCGATGATTTGATTGATGGCAATCATCGCCAGCATTACGGCTCTGAACTCGTCTCCCCAATTAGGGAAATTCCTGTCTATAACGATAATCATTCCCAACGCCACCCCGGCTTGAGATATAAACCCGCTCCAAGCCCACTTTTGCGTATACCGATTTTCACCTGAGAATTTAGCTCCCAAAAATGTCCCGGCATATTTTAGAATTCCGCGCCAAAATACCAGGACCAGCGCCAGCAGCCAGCTTTGCTGCAGGGCATCCAAATTAAGGGAGGCTCCGGAAATGGCAAAGAAGATCACATAAACGGGGGTTGCAACTTTTTCCAGGGCGGTGATTAATTCCCCTCCATGGGGAGAAAAATTTTGCACGGCAAACCCGGCGATTAAACTGATCAATAAAGGATGAAAACCATAATTATGGGTGATCTGGTAGGACAAAAATGCCGTGGCCAGGATAAATACCGGCATTTCTTTCTTGATATACTTCAAGTAAAGAATAATGGTGACTCCAATAAGGATTCCCAGCAGGACGGAACCCCCAATTTCTTTAAGGATATGGCCGATAAATCCAAAATCAAATGCTTGGTCGTCGGAAACAAGCGACTTGGAAAAGGTCAGACTAAAAGCAAATAAACCGATCACAAAAAAATCTTTAACAACTGCGGAACTAAGGATTAAATCACTTAATTTGCCCCGGGAACCCGTTTCCGTTAAAACCGCAAGAGTGGTTGAAGGGGATGTGGCGGTAGCTAAGGTTCCCATTAACAAAGAAATGGATATCAGTTGGGCTGTGCTCTTACCGGAAAAAATGTCGAAAACGGAACCCGCTATCAGGCCAAAAGCCAAAAATCCTCCGATAATCATGGTTGTCTGAAGAGCAACTATAGACGACAGCCCTTTCAATCGTCCTTTCAGCTGCTGGATTTTCATTTCTCCCCCTGCAGCTAATGCGATTAAACTTAATGCCAATCCATCCAAAAGCTGCAGGTCCTTAACGTCATTCATGCTGAGAAAATTCATTAAATAAGGACCGCAGAGAATGCCGGCTAGCAGGAAACCGGTGATTTGAGGCAGTTTGATACGATTGATATTTTTTCCTGCCAGAAAGGCAAATAATAGAATGAATCCTAATGCAATGGATGTGCTTTGCTGGGGATTCATGTAGGGCTGCATAAACGGAGCCTTCATCACCTTCATTATGATAAAAATGAGAACCATGGGAGCAATCTTCATGATCTCTTCTCCAACCGGTGCAAAGCGGCTTTGATGGCCCATGGGCTGAGCAGCTCACTAAAAATGATCATGAGAAGAGAGACAGACAAAAAAACATCAACCATAGGGACCGGATAAGTCAGCTTTAGACTGATCGCAAATGCTATTCCGACCCCGCCTGAGGACAGCAGGCAATTTCCGAAAATATGGGGCAAATGAAATGGAAACTTAAATATTTTGCCCAGCACAGGCATCGGCAGAGTATGCAAAAGCACTTCCAGCGCCAGCATCACCCCGACCAGAGCCCCGACTTCCCAGGTAAAATTCAGTTCCCAAAAGGCTCCGATTAGAATGAGGAATACAATGAAAATAGGCTTCTCCGTAGATAACAAAAGCGGGTAGATCTTTTCATGATTCCGGGTCAGATTGGAATAGAAAATTCCCATTACCATACAGGTGAACAAAGGAATCAGGTCAAAATAAAACGCTGTTCCGGAAACAAAAAAAACCGTCCCTAAAATATAGACAAGAAGATCCTTATCTGAAGGCTTCCGTTGGGTTGTATAATAAAAAAGATAACCCATCAAGCCGGAAAAAAGAGTGGCTGCAATAAGCATAACCCCGCCTTTAAGCAGCATACTTTCTCTGGAAAAGGGGTACCGCCAAAATGAAGATAGAACGGCCAGTCCGCAAATCCCCCAAATCCCGCCTACACTGACAAGAAACCGGGCCAGATAAAAATATTTGTTTTGACAAGGAACAAACGGAGCCATGGCATTGAGGATGGCCGGGGAATGCAGGGTGAGCAGCAGGCCAAAAGAGACCGCCGTCCCTCCTATCAAAAAAGCCGGCTGGCCGGGATAAAAGCCGTGGAGAATGAACCACATGATGACAGTCCCGGGAAAAAACGTCAGTATAAAAATGAAAAATGACAAATAATAAAATTTCAGACTGAATCGCTTGAGATACCGCTTTTCGAATTGAAATCCAAAGACAAATCCAATCCACCCCAATCCCAGGGCCATTAACGGGTTAAGACCGCTGAGAACTCTTTCATTAAGAATATTTAAACCGGATCCCCCCAGAGATAAACCTAAAAAAATATAAAATAATCCGGAATAAAAGAAAAACCGGGTATTGGAAAAAGACCGCTCTCCTTGAAAAACTAATCTTGCTCCCAAAACGGCGAACAAAATCAACAGAGCAAAGGCATAAATCGCCTGCATGGCATTACTTCATTTCAGGTTTCAGGCCCTCAACCAAATCCAGCGGCAGTAAAAAAATAATACCGGTTCCCGGTTTTTGGAGATCGCCGAGTATTTTCTTTAAAACATCAACGGCTTCCTCTTCTTTTTCCTCCCTGATCACGGAAAAAATGGTTTTATTATGCGGCTCAGCCCCTGCAAACATAAATCTTAATCCGGCGAAAATGGGCACTTCCTGAGACAATATCTGCCCCATCCCTACACTATCGATAATCGTGGCTCCTGTTATTCCGACTTCCAAAAATCCTTCTAACACTTCTTCCATTTTTTCCACTTGGTTAAGAATAAGAACCAATAGTTTCATGCGATTTTGCTCTCTTCTTTATCGATTTCTTCACATATTTCATGAACAGACCGGGATTTCCTAATCTTTCGAATAACTTTGGTCTCCTTGGTAAGCCGGCATATATGTGCCAAAACTTTTAATTGCTGACCCGGATTGTCTTCATTCCCCAATAAGAGGAAAAGAATGGAAACCGGCTTGGACTTATCGGTCCCGAAATCAACCTCATCTTCCAATACGGCTAAAGCGAGAAATGTTTTTTCTATGTCACTAGTCAAGGCATGGGGAATGGCCATTTCCTGCTCCAGGGCGGTGCTGCCTAACCTTTCCCTTTCCAGAATTTTTTCTAAAAGTTTTTCCGGTTTTGTCAACAACCCCCTGTCTGTCAGGATGGTAACAAAATTTCTTAGAACATCCTCTTTTTTACCGCACTCTAGACCTAATACAATATTTTTCTGATTCAATAGACTGCATATTTTCATTTTTTACCTTCAATGGAGATTTCACCGCTTTGGCTCTTCCGGCACGTTGCCTTTTTCTCTGTCAATAATCTCATCCGCACTTTCCAAAACACCAGCAGAAAACTGAACTCCCTGAGCCTCCGCGGCATTCAGATTGATAAACATTCTGACCTCTTCCATATACTGAAAGGGAATACGGTCTGGATTTTCGCCGGCCTTGACCTGGAGTGCAATCCCACCGGCTTTATATCCCAATTTAAAAAAATCCCAGCCCATGGCTGCGCAAGCTCCCTGTCTGGCCGACATAAGAAACCCCCCGAATAAAGGAATGGTGTTTTCAATCGCCACTTGTCCCAAAGCTTTAAAAGCATCATTGATGGTGTTGTCGGAAATCTGATAGATCACTTCAATGTTTTTATTCAGCAGCATTTGTGCTGACCACAGCACCTCGCTGGCATTGGCGATAGGCATATCGATCACCTGCATTCCTATTTCTGCAGCATGCTTCCGCGTCAGCTCCAAATAATATTCAGAATTGACTTCAGAGGGAGTCCACAAAGTGCCGATCCGTCTGGTTCGCGGGAGAACGTTCTTGATGAACTGCAGGCTTTGCCGGATAGGTCCTAAAGAAGAAACACCGGTAACATTTGCCAAGTGTTCTTCTGCTGAGGTACCGGCTCCCGCCCGGTAGGGGTTAGCAACAGAAGAGAAAACAATCGGCATATCGCGGGTGGCATGCAGGGCAGCCTGGAGACACGGAGTTGAAAAAGGAACAATCATGTCCACTTTCCGGCCGACAAATTCCTGAGCAATCCGCTGAACCTCAGCAATATCCCCATAACCATTCTTGATGATGAGCTTGACATTTACCCCGTCATCCAATCCCCCATCCTCTAAGGCCTTCAGGAAACCGGAACGTGCGGCATTCAAGGTCGGAGCATCATTGACTTGGAAGATTCCTATGGTGTAAAGATCGGGCTCTGTCCTTCCGCACCCCGACAGTAAAATAATAACAAACAGGAGGAAAATCCAATGCTTTTTCTTCATGCTCAAGACCGCCCTTTCATGATAATCAAAATCAAGATAGGGAGCAAATCTTTTTACGGCTTGACCGGTTTTTCCGTTTTGAAATCAGGCCTTTCCGTTTTGAGACAAAACCGCTTCTGTCTCCATCGCAATCCGCTTTTCTTCATTTGTGGGAATCACCAGAATTTTGACAGGCATCCTTCCGCTGCTGATATCCCGGGCAGCTTTGGATCTTTGCTCATTTTTCTTTTCATCTATCTCCATACCCAGTGCTTCCAGATTTTCGCAGCTGCGTTTCCGGATAAGGGGAGAATTTTCTCCAATACCCGCCGTAAAGACAACCGCGTCACACTGACCCATAGCGGCAAAATAGCCGCCGATGTATTTTTTAATCCGGTAAGCATAAACGTCCACAGCCGTTTGCGCCTGTTCATCTCCGGAGGCGGCACGGTCTTCGACTTCACGCATATCATTCGTCCCGCACAACCCCTTTAATCCGCTTTCCTTATTCAGAATCCGGTCGATTTCATCCAGAGATAAATGTAAGTTCTTTGCCAAAAAGAAGGGAATCGCCGGATCAACATCGCCGGAACGGGTCCCCATAACCAATCCTTCCAGCGGAGTTAACCCCATTGACGTATCCAAACAACGGCCGTTTTGGACAGCGGAAATACTGGCTCCGTTACCTAAATGCAATGTTATAAGATTTAATTCGGCTAAAGGTGTCTTTAGATATTCAGCCGCTTCCCCGGCTACATATGCATGAGAGGTTCCGTGAAAACCATAACGGCGGACTTTATGCTGTGTGTAAAACTCATAGGGAATTGCGTATAAATATGATTTTTCCGGTATGGTTTGATGAAAAGCGGTATCAAAGACAGCCACTTGGGGAGCATCGGGGAATATACTGCGCGATACTTCAATACCTTCCAGATTGGGAGGGTTATGCAGAGGAGCCAGAGGAATGTTATCTTTCACTGCCTGGATAACCCGCTCATCAATAATGGTTGAAGACTTAAATGCTTCACCTCCGTGTACGACCCGGTGGCCCACGGCGCTGATTTCAGATTTATCTTTGATTACGCCCAACTCCGGATCCATCAACAGTTCCGCAATCCTGTTCAATCCGCGGCGGTGATCGGAGATCCGTTCATCCTCCTTTTTGGTCCGGGATTGTCCGCCTTTATCAATAACATTATGCTCAAGCAAGCTGGTTTTTTCACCTATTTTTTCCGCTAATCCGGAAACCATGACCCTTTGGTTTTCCATATCAAACAATTGATATTTTATAGAGGAGCTTCCGGTGTTTATGACTAAAATGTTCATTATAATATCCTTTGTTGAGTTCAGCCGGTATTTTTTTAATCGGCCGGCTGATTTATTTTTTTTGTGCTTGAATCGCGGTTATAGCGACTGTGTTGACAATATCGGGAACAGTGCAGCCGCGGCTGAGGTCGTTAACCGGTTTGTTTAAACCCTGAATAACCGGTCCGATTGCCACCGCATTGGCCGATCTCTGAACCGCTTTATAGGTGTTATTCCCTGTATTTAAATCAGGGAAAATATAGACCGTCGCCCGGCCGGCGACCTCACTGTCGGGCATCTTCGTCCGTGCAACTCCGGGATCTGCGGCGGCATCATATTGGATCGGGCCCTCTATTTTGATATTCAGCCCTTGCTTTTTAGCTATTTCACGCGCCAGTTTTGTGGCTTCCCTGACCTTGTCAACATCCTCTCCGACACCGGATTCCCCGGTTGAATAAGACAGCATGGCGACCCGGGGTTCGATATTAAAG
This sequence comes from uncultured Eubacteriales bacterium, assembly GCA_964427225.1. Lineage (GTDB taxonomy): Bacteria > Acidobacteriota > Aminicenantia > Aminicenantales > Aminicenantaceae > CAYRTV01. The sequence continues at coordinate 9,029 of CAYRTV010000017.1, read as the reverse complement.
GTTTGTGCTGTCTGTGCGGAGGATATCGCGATTTCCGCTAGCTGATGAGCGTCGGGTTCGGGATTTACGGCGCAATCCCCATAAACCAAAACCCGGTCCGCCAGGCACATAAAGAAAACACTGGAGATGATGGAAAATCCCGCTTTGGTTTTTATGAATTCAAACGACGGCCTTAGCGTGCTGCGGGTAGTATGCATGGCGCCGCTGACCATACCGTCCGCGTCCCCCATATATACCATCATTGACCCAAAAAAATTGGGATCGGACATATTATCCCGCGCATTGGCCAGGGTAATACCCTTATGTTTCCTCAACTTGAAGTAATTTTGAGCATATTCTTCAAATTTATCGGCTTTCTGAATATCAATAAACTGAACATCTTTAAATTCCAATTCCAAATCGGAAATCTTGTCTCGAATCTTTTCCTCATCACCCAATAGAGTCAAGTCAGCCACATCCCGGCGGGAAAGAATCTCAGCTGCTTTTAAAATACGTTCATCCCCCCCTTCCGGCAGTACGATTCGCTTTCTATCAGAACGAGCACGCTGAATCAGACGGTATTCGAACATTTTCGGTGTTGTTATAGTCACCTTGGTTTGGATGATTTTTTCCCGAAGCTTATAAATATCCGTGTTCTTTTCAAAAGCCTCCAGGGCAAGTGTGATCTTTCGAGTGTCATCCGGAGAGATAATACTGTGCACATTATCCGCATTGCGTGCGGCCTCGAATGTGTTGTCTCTGACACTTAAAATCGGAAGTGCATTATGATACCCCTCAATCAGTTTCAAAATCGAAGTTTCGGGCATTAGACCGCCGGTCAGAAGCAGACCGGCTATTCTCGGCATTGAGCTTGAAGACAAGGCAGAAAGACATGCCACTATAACATCCGCCCGGTCGCCCGGTGTAATGACCATATGACCGTCATGGATGCGGGAAAGAACATTTGGAATCTGCATGGCGGCAACCCCGAAACTATCCACATGACGGTTCAGCTGGTTGCTTCCGTATAGGACCCGGGCGTTCAATGCTGCCACAACTTCTCCCACTCGCGGGCTGGATAAAGTTTTGACATTCGGAATGGTAAAAATAAGGAAACCGGATGCCAGCGGATTTTCCTTAAGCCGCTTGACAACAGCATCCTTTTCCTCGATACGGTTAATAAACACAGCCAAAACATTGCTGTTCTTATCCGCCAGCGAATCCAGGGAGATTTCAATAGATTGAATGACTTCTTCATGCGACTTCTTACTGGCGTTAGCCACCAGAATCACCGGGCAGCCTAAATTATTGGCTACATCTGCATTGATATCAAATTCAAATGCGGAGGTGGAGCCCTGAAAGTCGGTCCCTTCAACCAGGACAAAGTCGCTCTTCTCCTCGAGGGCCTTATACTTAGCAACAATTCCTTCCAATAATTCTTCATATCGTCCCGTCGAGATGAGCTGGTTGGCTTCATCAGACGAATATCCATACATCTCCCGGTACGGGATATCCATTTTAAAATAGCTCGAAATCAGGTTAATATCATTATCCCTGCGTTCATGATTAGTGTGGATGAACGGCCTGAAGAAGGCCACTTTGTCAACATTTCGAAACAACATTTCCATCAAGCCCAGAGATATCGCAGATTTTCCGCTTCTGGGTTCAGTGGAGGTGACATATAAATTATCTGCCATGATACACTCCTTTTATGAATGCGGTTATAGATTAATGTTTTCTCTCAAGCCGGGTTGTTTTTTTCCGCATAACCGGAAAACTCAACACTCCGATCATGTATCCGGGTGATTGCGAGAAATATTATTAATGTATACTTATATCATACTGACTGGGGTAATTCAATGAAAATCCCGATTTCAGGCTGAGAATACAGAGAAGATTCAGCCCGAATTATGGATCCAACTCAAGCAGTCGGGAAGCACTATCATAAATCTGCTCAAAAACTTTCTTTGATTCCTTAAGCTCATTCAATTTTTCCCGGGTTCTTTCAAGTTCTTCTTCGATATCTTGATCAATGCCTTCCATTTGCTGAAAAGCATTTTCCATGGTTTGAGAGTAAAGCTTTTGTTGCTCTTGATTCATTTGCATAGCTTATTCCATGGTGATTAATCACCCTCTATTTTGTGTGCATTTATTTAGTCGCTCGATCGTGAATAAGATTGAACAGCAAAAAGCGGGAATATCCGGCTAAAAGAACAACTCCGGACCCGACAACCGTATACAACGGCCATGCCAGAGTAACAGCTCCCCCCGGTAAAATATTTTGCACGGGACCATCAACCAGAAAGAGCAGAACTAATAATCCTGAAAAAAATCCGAACAGGGCATCTTTCCGGTTCAGCTTGAGAGGAAGCAATCCCAATATGAATATTCCCAGAAGCCCGCCATAGGTATAAGAAGCAATCCCCAGTCCCAATTCAACCGCAGCAGGCTGCTCACTGCCTGACCTGATTTGAAGCCACGCAAAAACTAAAGCCGCCGCGGTTATGATGACTCCCCACAGCAGTGAAATCCGGCGTGAAATGCGAAGGTCCTGTTCAGGGGTATTAGTGCTCCCCCACCATGGTTTACACCAATCCATCGCAGCAGAAGACGCCAGAGAATTGATGGATGATGACAAGGTGCTCATAGCCGCTGCCAGAATAGCTGCAATCACCAGCCCGGATAATCCGGCCGGCATCTCCTCCATGACGAATTTGACGAACACTTCATCAGCGGCCGCCAATCCTAAATCTGCAATGGCGCCGCCGCTGTAATGCCTGAATAAAAGCAATCCAATGAACATGAATAAACTGTATTGAAATACCACCGCTATGCCGCTGCCGATGATGGCTCTGCGGGCGGATTTTAAATTCCGGGTGGTCAACAGCCGCTGAACAATGAGCTGATCGGTTCCGTGGGAAGCAATGGAAAAAAAAGCTCCTCCCAGCAAGGCTGTTAACAGCGTATACGGCTGGGCGAGAAATTCGGAAAAATTTAATTCAAACCCGGTTCGGATAAACGCCAGCTTACCGCTTATTTCAGCAAAATTCAATGCGCCTTTTATACCTCCGGGTAGTCCGGCGGCAATCAATCCGGCCGCCAATAAAGCTCCGCCGATATAAACTGTCATCTGCACGACATCCATCCAAACTACGGCCTTGATTCCACCGAAAAAGGTATAAAACATCGTGATCACAGCCACGCCGAGGATAGCGAAAAAATATATTTTCAAGTTCGAAAAACGGAATCCGGCCAATCGGAACAGCAAAACCAAAGGAATCGCCGCCGCAAACAGGCGAACTCCATCCGCTAAAATCCGGGTCAGCATAAACGTCGAGCTGGTGGCAAGACGGGCACCGGGACCGAAACGCATCCCTATGAACTGATATGCCGTAGCTAAGCGGCCTTCAAAATATCTGGGAAGAAACCATACCGCCACCGCTATTCGGCCGATCAGGTAACCGAATGCGATTTGCAAAAAAGTCAGATCCCCGGTGTAGGCCACGGCCGGAATACTGATGAAAGTCAAGGTGGATGTTTCCGTCGCCACGATAGAAAACATAACCGCCCACCACGGAATCCGGTGCCCGCCTAAAAAATAATCTTCAGAATTCCGCTGCCGGCCGGAAACCAGCAATCCGAATACAACCACTCCGGCGAAATACAGAATCAGGACGATAAAATCCCAGGTGCTAAATCCAATCCCCGGTATCATTATTCAATACTCCGCTGACAGGTGTATGCTGCTGCAGGCCTCAGGATGACTTGCTGGTTCATTTTCATCGTTCCGGGCCGTTTATATCCGTTCGTTATGAATTATCCAGGATAATAACCCAGCGGTGAATACTGGTGAAATACAACCCGCTTTCCTTGACTTTTTCTCCGGCGGCTTTTTCCCAAAACCTCCGATAAAGCTGGATTTGTGGGGCATAGTATTTCACATATCTTTCCAGTGAACCGTAAATTTCATCGGTTTTATAGTCCGCGATAACCCAGCCGTCCTTTTCTTTGAAAATCAGGTCAATTACCCCTGAGAGAAGCACCGGCCCATCTATGTTCCGGCCTAATTCTTCCCCGGATGCGGACACGGAAAAAGGCATTTCGAAATATCTCTTTTCCGCACGACCGGCTCTGGACCATAATTCCGACTGCTCAATATCATCGACAAGACGGCTGAGGATCTCTATTTCATCCGGTTCCCGGTCCTCCATTTCAAGGGCGGTCTCGTATAAAAGCCGCCGGTCTGAGATGTCTTTGCTGCCCAGGACCTCCAGCACATAGTGCACCACCCGTCCCCAGCTCATGCCCGCATCCCCCGATTCGCGGGGAGGGGCTTCCCCTTCTCCTTCCATCTTTGCCAGAGATGTAACCGTTTCAACATGATAGCTGGGTGTTCTGAGGTCGGTCCATTCCCGTTCCTTTCTGAACTCCCAGGCCTGCAATTCTTCTCCCGGAATTTTCAACTGATTTTTTTCCTTCTTTCCGGCAAAGCGCGGGCAATCCAATTCCGGCACTTCCTCCAAGTAACGATTCAGGTCTTTCCAGGACATTTTTTTCCCTTTATCCTCGACATAGGTGCTGACAATCAACGCATTTTTTGCACGGGTGGACGCCACATACAGCAGTCTCTCCTCCTCCGCTTGAGCATATATCTTCTCCTGCTCCGCTTGAGTGTCCCAGTCCGCGGGCTGGGACAAAATCCGGCTGTTATAATTATATTTTTTTTCAGCCAGAAAATATCCTTTGGGTTTTTTGCGGCCCGTCCGTACAATGTGACGGTCAGGAGGAAATGGTTTCTTCCCCAAAGGATGGGCTAAAAACACGACCGGAGCTTCCAGACCTTTGGCCTTATGTAAATTCATTATCCGTACAGCATCTTTGCGTCCCGGCATCAAGCTCATCTCTTCAACGTCACGCAAGGTGACTAACTCTTCCAGCAACTCCACAGCCTCTCCAAAAGGTAAACCCCCGTCTTTTTCCCGGACCCGGAGAATGTCAATCATTTTATAAACATTGCCGGCCCGGCTGCTGCCCAGTTCAGAGGCGGCAAGATAGGCCGTCAAACCAGACGCTTCGCAGATTTTTTCTAAAGCCGTAGAGGGATTATCCTGTAGGAACCATTCCCTCCAGCGCAACATAACTGCCAGAGCCCGAGAAACCGGGCTGTTTTTGGGAGAAGACACCACATCCCACTCCCTGAAATCACCGCCTTTATGTTTAAAATGAAGTAAGTCCCTGTCACTGCAGCCGAAAAAAATACTCCGCAACGCCGCCGCCGTGGAGACGGTCTCATTCGGGTCCAGCAAGGCACGGACCAAAGTCACCAACTCTTTCAGTTCTGGTGTATCCTGGAAAGCGCCGCCCCCGCTTATCTCAAACGGAATATTCCTTTCTTCCAGAGCCCGCGCATACAGAGACATATTTTCCCTGTATCTGAGCAGGACCATAAAATCACCGGGTCCGGCTTGCTGCTCCATCCCCCGCTTTTCTTCTTCGGGTGTGCGGCTCAGCCGTATATTCCCCTTACAGGCCCAATCAATCCAATTTGCTATTTTTTTTGCATCCTGTTGTGCGATGTCTTCTTTCTTGTCCCATTTGACCTTCGGCAAGGTGATCTTATGGACCCCGGCAAAGCCCGCGGCATCATTGACTCTGACCGTATTTAATGGGGCATATTCTGCTTGAACTTTATTCTCTTGAGCCGGAAAGATTTTCTGGAATACCTTGTTATTCCAGGCACCCAAATCATTGAGCGACCGGAAATTAGTGGTTAATTTCAAAATATCGCCTCCCGCAGTTTCAATTCGTGATTTAACCAGATTATAAATGTCAATATCCGCCCGGCGGAACCGGTAGATCGACTGCTTGGGGTCCCCGACCAGAAACAAGGAACCCGGCCGGGGAGTCAACTCCCACCATTCCTTGCCGTCATTTTCCTGCCCGGCCAGATAACATAGTATTTCAGCCTGGACAGGATCGGTATCCTGAAACTCATCCACTAAAATATGCGTGTATTTTTGCTGAAAAAATGTTCTGATCCCGGGAAAACGCTTGAGCATGCGGGCTGCCATCAACAGGGAATCCTGATAATTAACTTGGGATTTTTCATAACGCCGCTTACTAGTATAGTCAAGGGCAGGCCGCAAAAAATCCAAAACAAACGTATGACGGTATTCCCGCCATTGCCGCAGCGCGGGTTCTGCCGTTTTCTTTCGGAATGACTCCCAATCCCGAAGCGCAGATTCAGCATCTTTGTTTTCCGGCCAGCGGTTTTTTGTCACCTTAGGGTTTTTATCCAACAATTCCAAGGATTCCATGAGGACAATGGAATTCCGGTGCCCTAGGCCCCGGCGCCGAATAAGGCAGCGGATGATTGTTTTTTGCAGGTCATCATATCCATTCTCAGGCTTTTGAGGAGGCAGTATTTTTTCCATCCGGTCTATAAAGCAGTTAAATTCTTCCCTGATTTTGTCAAAATCCGGCTGAGAGGATATGCCCCCAACCGGAATGACCTCGGGATAATTCGCCAGAATGTCAAAAACGGACTTGAGATCTTCCGGCAGCAAGCCGGCCTTATCCAATTTTCGCAATACAGGGTGATTATCCATCCTGACTTTTATCAGATACTCATGCCAGCATGTGTCCTGAAAGACCTGATTATCTATATCATTGAGTTCTTTGAATTCCGGATCCAGATTCGCCTCAACCGGACGTTCCTGCAGCATTTTTGCGCAAAAGGAATGAATTGTCCCGATATAGCACTGTTCCAGGTTGGAGAGAGCCCGGCGAAGCCGGTCGGTCGCCGGCCCTGCGGATTCCTCCCTGACAGCCTTTTCCAGCGAGGTCTGGAACCGGCCGCGTAATTCAGCGGCGGCTTTACGGGTAAAGGTCACCGCTGCTGTTTTATCAATAGAGGAATAACCCGATCTTATCAGAGCGAGCATCCGGTCCACCAGGCTGCGGGTTTTTCCGGAACCGGCGCCGGCTTCAACCAAGATCGTCCGGTCCAGATTTTCGACTATTTTCCTGCGGTCTTCCTCGTCAACGATTTGTATTCTCACCATCTTTCCTATTTATGTTTTTTCAATTCATCAAAGACTCTAAAAGCCTCCGGGTCAGTCTTTTGCTTTTCTTCGGCTGTTTTCTTCGCTGAATCACCGCATATCATGGCATAGTCACAATAGCGGCAAGCCGCTTTCGGATTTGCGGGAAACGAACCCTCCTCTATCATGCGCGTCAATTCACCCAAAACCCCTGATAATAATTCTGAACTCGGCGGAGGAAAATAGATTTCCCTGCCTTCTCCTTTTAATGTCGGGAAAAAGTAACCGCTGTCTCTTATTTCCGGGACATCGCTCAATCCCGCAGCCCGGACGATTTCCCGGGCAGCCAGCGCATACAAGGCGTATTGTAGAATCTTTCCTTCATTAAATGTCTCCAGGTCCTCGTATTTTTTGAAGCTTCCGGTTTTATAATCGATCACACGGAACATATTATCTCCGACTTGATCAATCCGATCGATGACTCCGCGAAGCAGTATGGTTTTGCATCCGGCCGGAATTTTAACCGGCATGGTACTTCCCGGCTTATCAGACATACCAAACGGCGCTTCAAATAATAGAGGCCGGCTTTTGTCATTTTTCGACTCCAGATCCAGAAATATGTCCAGAGAATCCATGATTTCTTTTCTTTCTTTGGCATACACCGCCGGGGAAGGAGGCGGAGTTTCCCGGCAGGCTTGTTTGAGTTTTGATTCAGCGATTTCCCTGATCCGGAGCCGGTGCCGGCTGGGGTCCACTTGTTCTTCCTTCCGGCTTATCTCCAGCATAAAATCGCAATAAATGGCATGCAGCAGCGATCCCCTTTCCATCGGATCCATCCATTGTGTGGGATCAAATTCGATTTCTTCAGGCGGTTTCAATTCCAGGATGTGATGCAGAAAAAATTGATAGGGACATTCCGCCAGTTCCTCCAGCCTAGAGGCGGACATAACCCTTTCCAAAGGATTCAATGCCTGGGGCAAATCCCCGATTTTGCCGTCAAACGGGCTTAGCTTCTCTCCGGATCGTATTTTTCGCGCCTGTAGGCCAGCATCCAAATCCGGGTATTGATTCCGGACGGATTCCTCAGCATTTCGCAGCCTGGACCCGGCGGCTAACCGGGCCAGCCACCATTCCGGTGCATCAAGCGCATTTTCCGGACCGGGGGGAATGAAGCCCGCCTCAGGCGACACAGCTTCCATCAAATCGGAATAATCCAGTCGGCTATTCCGGTTAAAAAGCCGGAATGCCTGCAGAACAAGGGAGGAGGGAAAAGAATCCCTTTCTTCAGAAACATCATATGCCGGAAAACTGATAATCAGCCGGCCTCTAACCGAGGCAATCAGTTCAGCAACATCAAAAAGGTTTTCCCTCAGGTTATCCGTGCTCAATGATAAATTTCCGTCTATTGCCTTCCGCTCTTTATCCAAAAGAAGAGGATCTTCATGCGCAACGCCCGGGAATCGGCCTTGATCCAATCCGCATACAAATGTAAAGGCCCGGCCTGAAAATCCGCCGTTTAACAAGGAAGACGCATGCACACAGCCCGGCAAGGGACCGGAAGCCCCGACCTTGGTCTGACTTGCCAGGCTCCTCAGCCAATGCCATATCCCCTCTTGGGTTTGAATCACCGATTCAACCCAGGAAGCTTCCGTCAATCTCCGGCGTAAAATTCCTATTCCGGCTTCATCCAACTCGTTACGGATAAATGCAAATGCACCCAATATTTGATTTAAGGCGTCACAAAAGTCTTTTATTCGCAGGTCTCCGGACGGTTCCGAATCCGGAAGAAGAGAAAAAATCCGCACAAAAAGTTTTCTCAATTCGGTTAGGGCCGCAATATCTTTCTTCTGGTTTTTCACATCCTTCTCGTTCTTCTGGCGGCTTTTCTGCAGTTTATTTTTTGAACTGTCAAGTCTCTCCAAGTACCGGTTTTGTCCCCATCCGATCTTCGCATCCTGGATAATTCTGACGGCGGATTCCGGGGTTAATTCAGGTTTATATTCCGGA
>CAYRTV010000016.1:0-17506 GCA_964427225.1 uncultured Eubacteriales bacterium | reverse complement strand
CCCTGCAGAGTGAAATAACCAAGGAGACCGCTCTATTGGTCAGTTTGATGTATGCAGAGCTGGAGTACCAGCGGGCCAAATATGGCCGTGTTTTCCGTTGGCTGAAGAGCATGGAGGAATTGGCCACCCAATACCGGGCGAGGATTTCTCCTTTCTGGCAGACCGAGATGGGCTATATCCGGGCCAAAACGTATAGTGTGCAGGGGGAAGCGGATCAAGCCGAAGCACTGCTCCGGGAAAGTATCGATGAAGCCGGAGACGAAGCCCGGCTGTTTCGGTCATATCAGGAGCTGTATTCTCTGTATGTGGGACAGCAAATGTGGGACAAAGCGGCCGCACTTGAGCGGGAAATGGAGGCGAAATTCGGAGGCCTTATTGAAATGGATACCGGGAGGGTCAGGCAGGAACTCAATCAAATGACACCTCCGCAGAAAGTTGATTTCTTCATTCAAAACAAAAATTATGCTCAAGCAGCCTCTATTTTGACTGCCATTCCGGAATTGAGCATTGACCGGAAATTCACGTTGATCCAACTGTATTACCGCATGGGGGATGAGGAACAAGCGCAGCGGACGGTCGAAGACCTGCTGCGGGAGAACCCGGAAAATACCAGGCTGCTGAACAGCCTGGGAAATTTTTATATCACCCAATTGATCCGGGTGCAGTCCGCCGTGCCGTTTTTTGAAAGGTCCCTGGAATTGGACCCCGGCCAGGAAAATATACAGACGCTGCTGATCCGGCTGCGGGAGAATTACCTGGATAAACGGATGGAAGTCTGGCCGGAAGAAAACCCGGAACGAAAGGAATCCGGGCCCTGATAACCGCCGGGTGAATAGAAATTCAAGGGCTGCCGGATTTTATGGAATTCATGAAACAGGTGCATGGGCGCCGGTTTTTGATATAATGGTCACGATCCGGACTTTTGGGAAGGAACTTGGAATATGAGGACTCTTTTTCTGCTGCTGGTATATGGCCTATTGGGGCTGGCTGCCGTACCGCTGCTGCTTATCTGCACTCTTTTCCGCTGGAAAAGGCCGATTCAGGTCTACAGCAGGTTTGCCCTGGGCTTTGGACGGCGGATTCTGGGAATAAAATTAGAGGTGGAAGGGTTGGAACAAATCGATATGGACCGGCCTCATATTTACATGTCCAATCATTTGAGTTTGCTGGACGGCCCGATTCTTTTTCTGGTGATTCCCCGTTTTGTCCGGGTGATTCTCAAGCGCAGCGTATTCCGGTTTCCCATTATCGGCCAGGCCATGCGGGTGGTGGATTTTATCCCCGTGGACCGCAGAGGCAGGGAATCCGGAAAAATCAGCATTCAAAAAGCAGGGGCCATGATCAGGGAAAAACAAGTGCCGTTTCTGATCTTTCCGGAAGGCACCCGCAGCCGCAGCGGCGAGTTGCAGCGGTTCCGGCGGGGAGGATTTTTCTTGGCTTTGGAGAGCGGTGCGCCCATTGTCCCGGTTGCCATCCAGGGCACTTTTGAACTGTTGCCTCCGGAATCTTTTTTTGTGCGCAAAGGTTCCGTCCGGGTCACATTTTTCACTCCGGTCCCGGTCAGCGGCTGCAGCCGTGAAGATATTCCCAGGCTGGTGGAATTGGTTCAGGAAAAGGTGAGGGAGGGGATAAAATGAGACGAATGCGTTATCTTTGCAATATCAAATCTCAAACCTCAAATCTCAAATCTGATCTAGAATTAAATATACCCAAAATAAAAAAATCTGTTTTTTTTAAGCTTGGAGTCAGCTGTGAATAATGACATGGATTACTTTAATGTGATTGATGCAATGGGGAAGGCGGCCAGGGATTTTTTTGGAACCCGGGCGACGCGGTTCCGCGAAGCTATAGACATTCAGCTGCAGGCGCTGCTTCGAGGCGGCAAGATTTTAGTATTCGGAAACGGGGGGAGTGCATCGCAGGCACAGCATTATGCGGCGGAATTGGTCAACGCTTTTTTGGAAAGAGAACGGCCGCCTATTCCCGCTTTGGCCCTGACTGCGGACACCTCAGCTTTGACCTCTATCGCCAATGACAGAGGTTATACGAATGTGTTCGCCCGCCAGGTTGAGGGACTGGGGAAACCAGGCGATGTTTCCGTGGCCTTATCCACCAGCGGCAATTCACAATCGGTTATCAGGGCGGTTGCAACCAGCAAGGCTATGGGAATCACAACCATCGCGCTGACGGGAGAAGGCGGCGGCCGGCTGGCGGGATCTTCCGGCCTGCTTTTGGATGTCCCCTCTCACTCCACGCCCCGGATTCAGGAAGTTCATTTGCTGCTGCTGCATCTGATGGCGGAAGACATTGAAAAGGCTTTCTCATAGAATAAGCGGCATGGATCGCTTTTCTTCAGGATTGGATACCCGTTTAAGATGGATTGTTTTCTTTATGGCCTTGACCGTGCGGTTTTTCTTTTTTATCCAGAACGTGGACAGCCCGGTTTTTTTTGCGCCGCTGGTTGACGCCGGAACCTATCATGATTTAGCTCTCAGGTTTGCCCGGCAGGGCTGGATCGGTGAAGGTTTTTTCTGGCAGCCGTTTCTGTATCCGTTTTCATTAGGTTACATCAATGTCATAACCGGCGGGTCCATTTTAGCGGCCAAATTAATCCAGGTTGCTTTAGGTGTATTGACCTGTGTACTGACCTATGAATTGGGCCGGAAGGCGGCCGGAAGGACGGCCGGCTTTTTAGCGGCTCTGATCATCTGTTTTTATGGGCCGATGCTGGTCTTTGAAACCCGGCTGGTGGGCGCCGTACCGGCGGCCTGCATTGGTGTTGCTTTACTATGGATGTTTCTGTCGGCCAAACAGCGTTTACGGAATCCGGTGATATTCGGATTAGGCATGATCTCTGCGGCGGCTGTGCTGATCCGCCCGACATTTTTTCCTTTTGCGGCCCTGGCATTTTTATGGCTGCTGTGGGTTATGCTGCGGGACCGGGTATCTTTTCCGAGAATGCTGGGTCATGCCGGCTTCTGGTGCGCGGGATTTCTCCTGCTGACTGCACCCGTCGGCTGGATGAACGCGCATACGGCTGAAGGCCGCTGGTCCTTTTTGCCCTATTCCGGAGCGGTTAACTTGTATGTAGGCAACAATCCGGATATATGCAGGACCCTGACTGTAAGGCCCGGCTGGGAATGGGAGCGTCTGCTGGATATGCCCCGTTTCCACGGCATAGAATCTCCCGCCGAGCATCCCCCTTTTTTTCGCAGGCAAGTGATGGATTTTGCAGCTGCGCAGCCGCTTCAATTTGCGGAAAATTTGGGGCGGAAAAGCCTGCGGCTGATAAGTTCCCGCGAAATCCCCCGGAACGTAGATATGTATCTTTACCGGGATTGGTCCGGCATTCTTCGTTTACTTATGGGGAAGGCAGGTCCTTTCGGATGGCCTTTTGGGGTGATCTTTCCTTTTGCCGCCGCAGCGGCGCTGGCGGCATTCCGCAGGCTTAAAATCGAGCTATGGGTATTTCTGGCCGTGCATGCTTCGGTCCTGGTGCTGGTGTTTCCCGCCGCCCGCTATCGAATGGAGCTGATCCCGGTTTTGGCCGTGGCGGCTGCTGTGGGAATGACGGCGGTATGGCGTCACATTCTTAACCGAAACGGCAAAGCGTTATTGGGGTATGCCTTCATCTTGGCGGCGGGGGCTGCGGCGTCAGTGTTCCCCGGGCCTTTTTGTGAAGAAAAATCTCCCTATAAAGCAGAACTCTGCCAATTCTTAGCTATTCATCATTTGGAAGCGGGACAAATGAATCAAGCGGAAACCCTGGTGCGGCGGGCAGCCGCCCTGCAGCCGAAGCGCAGCGGGGCTTATGTGGTATGGGGGGATATAATGGGATATAAAGGCAGATTTAATGATGCCTTTCTCCGGTACCAGCAGGCGATGCAGTTGAATCCGGACCGGGATGACGCCTGGCGCAAAATGGGGACTTTGGCCTATTTAGCGGGGCGGCATGCCGAGGCGGAAACCCTGTTGCGCGGCGCCATGGAAATTAACCCTTTCGTTGGAAAAACCAGGGTGATTTTAGGACGGCTGCTGGAAAAAACCGGTCAGGAACAGGATGCGCTTACCCAGTATCGAGAGGCGCTGGAAGAACGTGTCAAACTGGACAAAATAGATAAATCGGAAGCTCTGATGAGGGTTGCGCTGTTATCCTGGGAGGATGAATCCGCTGAAAAGATGCTGCACCGGCTGCAGGAAGCCTTGCGTTTGAATCCGGGAAAACCGGAAATCCTGATGAGCCTGGCATGGCTGCGGGCGGTTTATCCTGAAGAAGGAATTCGAGCGGAACAGACGGCCCCGCAACTGGCCCGGACAGCCCTGCAGCTGACCCGGGATAAGGTCTTTGCGCTGGATGTGCTGGCGGCATCCCTGGCCGCGGCGGGGGATTATGATAAAGCTGCGGAGACGGCCAAACAGGCACTGGACCTGGCGGGACATTTTCCAGCCGAATCAAATATTCAGAAAGAATTTGCCCTGCGTTTAGATGCGTATATGAATGCTAAGCCATGGCGCAGCCGGCGGCCCCCGTCTTGGTACCGCTATTCTCCGGAAGGGGTCGCGCCACGGCATTTATAAGATTATCAACAAGATAGCTGTATTTACACTCTTATTTCATCCCCTTAGCCGCTGATTTGAGGGCGGTCAAGTCATATTTAAGGGGTTCATTTTTGAATCTGATACGTGACCGTAATAATTGACTGAACGTCTTGTTCGCGGATAGTGACGGTCATATTCGTGGTGTCCTCCTCATCAGCGAACAAGAGATTGACGGTGCGCATGCCTTCGGATTCAAGCGAGCTTGATTCCACGCTGAAGCCCTGATTTTCCATCCGAGAGGTGTAGAAGCTGCGGATGTCTTCGATTCCGGCGTCGGCTGTGATGGTGAAATTCCCGGCGCGGGTTTCTTCATCGGAAACCGTGTACGCGACATTGAGTTCTCCCTGGTATAGGGGAATCCAATCCGGGATCTGGGATTGGTCGGCTCCGAGCGACATTTCGCCTTTGTCTGTTTTAAACGAGATCCGTCCTTTTTCGATGTCTTTGAAATCAGCGGTTATCGTCTCGCCGGTTTCCTTGTTGCGGATGGTCATGGTTCCGGTATCCTCATCCACTTCCACCATTTCCAGTTCAGGATTGGCGGTTATCACCATTTTAGCGGCGGCAAGCGACGGGTTTTCGCGCAGCAGGTCGGCGTCGATTCCCGCTTCCTGGGCTTTTTTTGAAAGAAACTGCACTCCGGAGATGAGTCCAATCGCGATAACGATGATGGCTATGACCGCCACCACACCGCATCCGATGGCGATTTTGGGCCCGGTGCCCATGCCTTTCTTTTTTTCAGGTTGCTGAGTTTCGTTCATCATGTTGATCTCCTTGAGTTGAGTTATTCTTGTGTTATTTTACTCGATGACGACGATCGTATGCAAAATCTGTCTGACGTTGATGTTTGCAGTGATGTCTTGCTATGGGAATGATAAGCGGATTATAGGGGACGGCATGCCGTGTTTATGAGCCTCGCCAAAATCCCGGCCGGCGGGGCCGTGATTTGCTTTCGGGCCGGTAAGCCTCTTTTTTTTCCAAATCGGGTCCTCCGGGAACCGGGATCTTTTCTTTCTTGGCTTTCCCGGAGATGCGGTAGGAGCGCTCAGCCGCTGCCAGCACTTCATCCCTGAGGCCTTCGGTGGCGATTTCTTCCGTATATTGCCGGCGGCCTTCGACCAGGCGGTCGATATATCCCTGAATTTCTTCCTCCGAATAGAAACGGCGCGGATCCCATTCATCCATGCTTTTTCCTTCAGCCTCAATGATGCGGAAAGTTCCTAACGGCCCCGGCTCATATTTATTAGTTCCTCGGAGATCCCCCCTCTGTATGCGGGCCATCAAGCTGATGGGAACCCTTTCCACCTTGCGCACCAGTTTCTTTTTTTTCTCTCCGCCGGTCTCAATTGATTCGATAATTTCTCCCATCCCGCCGGTATTGTACTGCATGCATTTCAGTTTATCCGGATAATTACGGGCAAGGTTCATGATGATATCATAAAACCGGTTGACCTTAGCAGCCCGGGAACCGATGATAAAGGGATCGGTCCCCACAATACGAACGGTTTCTCCGGCTTTATCCGGCTGACTGGCATAACTGTGGGTGCTTTCTCCCCAGAGATAGGCCAAAACCGCTTGTTCCGGGGTCAATTCCTGGGCAAAACTCATGATGGTATTCCGCCTTGTGATAAAGGCGAAAATCAGTCCATCCAGTTCGTCAAGCGGCGGCAGATTGACGGATTTGGAATAGATGTACTCCATTTTGCCGCCGATTTTGACTTTCAGTTTCTTGCGCTGAATAACGGCCCGCCCATTGGCGGTCAGGCTTTCATCCAGGAACTCCGGGGTGCCGTCCGCTGTGATCATGACATTTTCATACAGGGCGCTTTTATCTATCAGCGAGTTATACATGGCTTCCTGATACTTTTCTTCCACATCGGTTTTAACAAAAAAGTTGTTTTCCGATCCCAAGGCGGAGCCGTCATGGCGCAGGAAGCAGATATCATCCTGGGTCACCAGAGTCCTTTCGCCCTTTTTGTGGTCCAGACCGAGCTGATGACATGACCAGGTCGATTTTCCGGTTGCGGAAAGCCCGAATAGAAACACACCGTAGGTTTTGAGTTTACTGTCGTCTCCCACGGCCGTGACGATCTTGGTTCCGGCATGCAGCCCCAGCATGCCCTCCTGGTCCGCTTTCCACATGGCCTGCCGGAGAAAACCTTTTTTATCTTCTCCCATGTAGTCGGTTCCCAGGGCAATATTAATATTATATTCGGGAAGCACCAGAACCTGCTGCCGCATAGGGTGCTCTTCGGGAATATGGATCATAATGAATTCCGGTCCGGGTTTGGATTTGGGTTTGAACATGGTTGTGGCCCACATGAAGCCTAACCTGTAGTTGCTCACATCCGCTTCGGAGACGTATAAATGGCAAAAAGGATTATATACGTCATTGTTTCCCATCCGCCGCCGGATATGATAAAAGGGCATGGTTTTAAGCAGGTGAAGCACTTTATCCAGCTCTTCGGGAGCATTGGCAATAATATTTTCCTGCTGAGGGTTTAATTTTGGCAGGCGGACGGATTCACTCCCCAGGTACACGGTTTTGGGCGCAATCCGGCTGGATATGGCTGACCTCCAGCCGTAGGATCCGTAAATCGTTTTGATACCCGCGGCCTTTGCCCGCGGTTCAAGCCACTTCCGGTCGACATGCCGGATATTCGGTCCATTGAGCACGTTTTTCAGTTCACGGGCGAAACGTTCATAAGCGTCTTGGTTATAAATGCTGTCATTACTCATCGTTATTATTCTTTGCAGTCACGGTTCCGGGGTTTCAATGATGATTTTATGGATATCTTCAGGCGCTGCAGCTTCACTGTTAACCAGAAAGCAGCGTGTTACCTCCAGCAGGCGGCGGAAAAAATTCCGTTGGAATTCCATCCGGTCCGGGGTGGAAACCAGCAGATGAGGATTGTAATAGGCATGATTTTTGATGGGGCCTATCTCGGAGGCTGCTCCAAGGGATTCTCCATTTTCCAAAATCCTGAGGGCGTCATCGACGGGGACTTCCGTGACCGCCGGCGACACCCGGTCGCGCCTGAGGATGAAAATCCAGCGCAGGGCGCTCCGTTTGACATGTTTAGCCGGCCCTTGAATCCAATACGGATCCAGCATGGCGAATGCTTCGGGGGAGGCTTTATAGCAGAAGGGAGAGCCGCGGTCGAGCCGGCAGTCATCCTGCTGCAGGCAGGTGTTATGGCGGCAGTCGTCCTTGCGCAGAACCACATTTTCACACTTGCTGCTGTCATAAAGCGGCGCCAGTTCAGAATAGGACTCTACGGTATTTGCCGGCATGAAAAGCTTCCTTTCCGGCGTATCCGCCAGGGCTGCGCCTCCGGCAAAACGGACGAAGACCAGATCATTGGACTGCATCCGGACCTTTTCGTTTTTAAGCAAGGAGAAAAAGAATTCCGTCTTTTTCGTCCCCTTAGACCCGACCAGGGCCAGGCCGTTTCCGGATACATCCGCTGTCATTCCGCGCACAGCTTCCACATTGAAAAGACGCTCGGAGATGTCCATCACCATTCCCAGAGCCAGGCTGCGTAGGGGAGCATAATTGTCGGCGTTGACCATGACCGCGGTTTTGGATTCCGAGTTGTAATAAGAGCGGGGTTCTCTTCCGGAAACGCCGTCAACCGCATAGATAATTCCGTGCGGTTCCAAATCTGATTCCAACTGTGCCGGATACCAGTTTTCCATCCAAAAATCACAAAGATGCGGTACGTTGGTCCTGAGCTGAACAATCACGCCGTTTATATTGGCATTCCATTCAAAGTAATTCTGATAGCTGAGATGATTTTCCATTTCCGCTATTAAAGCGTCGCGCATCTGAATCGAAACCGCCGTCTCCACTGGAATCCGGCCGCGGTGCCGGGTGACGGTATTATTGAGAGCCACCCGTTTTGTTTTGCGGGCCGTTTTTAATTTTGGCAGAGCTTCAGCGATGCGGTCCATGCCTTTTTCCAGGTTTTCCATAGAGGTGGCATAAGATATCCGGATGTGTTTTTCAGCCCCAAAAGCATCTCCCGGAACCAAGGCTACTTTCGCCTCCTTGAGCAGGAAGTAAGCCAATCCATAAGAATTCCTGATGGATGCGTGATTGAATTCCTTATCATAGAAGGAAGCAACATTGGGAAACAAATAAAACGCACCTTTGGATTCAACACAGGAAATCTCCGAAATGGATTTAAGCCGCATCAGAACATAATTGCGGCGACGCTGGAATTCGGATATCATTTTTGAAATTTCATGCTGGGGCCCGGTCAAGGCTTCCAGAGCGGCCTGCTGGGATATGGAACAGGGATTGGACGTGGTATGGCTTTGAATCCGCGACATACCGCTGATGACTTCAGACGGTCCGACTCCGTAACCAATACGCCATCCGGTCATGGAATAGGCTTTGGAAACTCCATTTATGATAATGGTTTTTTTCTTGATCTCCGGCCCTAAGGCGGCGAAACTGGTGAATCTGGCATCGTCATAGATCAGCTTTTCATAGATTTCGTCCGCAATGACCAACAGGTCTTCTTCCAGAACGATATCGGCCAGGTTCTCCAATTCATGCCGGGTGTACACCGTCCCGGTCGGATTGCCGGGGTTATTAAGGATAAGGACCCGCGTGGAGGGAGAGATGACGGATTTCAGTTTTTCCGGCGTCAGCTTGAATTCATCTTCCTCCCGGCAGGAGACCACAACCGGAGTCCCCTGGGCCAGTTTGACTGCTTGAGGGTATGTCACCCAGTAGGGTGCGGGGATAATAACTTCGTCCCCTTTGTTGACAATGGATTCCAGCAAATGGAACAGGGCGCTTTTGGCGCCGCTGGAAATAATCACTTGATCGGCTTCATAATCCAGATTCAAATCTTCTTTGAAGCGCTGGACAACGGCTTGCTTCAATTTGGGGATTCCGGAAGCTTGGGTGTATTTGGTGAAATTATTCTCAATGGCGCGGATTCCTGCTTCCTTGATATTTAGGGGGGTAGGAAAATCCGGTTCACCCACACTCAAGTCTACGACGTCAATGCCCTCAGCCATCATGGCCTTGGCTTTGCTCGTCACTTTAAAAGTGGGGGATTCTCCGATTTGATTCGCCTTATCTGATACAATCATTGCTTTTTCTCAATCAAGAGTCGTCTTCATCTTCACTTTCAGTTTTCATTTTTTGCTGAAAGTATTTCTTGATATCAATTCCAGTGAGGGATTCCACGACATCCGGCATCTGAGCCAGCACATCCGTCACCTGGGACGTGATCTTGGTGGCACCGGTACCTTTGTCTCCTCCCACCAGAACGATCTTATCGATCCGGGAGAGAGGTTCGGAAACGGCTTTCGCAAGTTCCGGCAGATGCTTCAGATACAGCTCCAAAATGGCGGCCTGATTGTATTTTTCCCAGGCTTCGGCTTTTTTAAGCATAGATTCCGCGTCCGCAATTCCCCGCTGCTTGATTTTTTGGGCTTCAGCCTGTCCTTCCAGTTTAAGAGCTTCCGCTTTTCCCTTGGCTTCGGCCTGAATCCGAAATCCTTCCGCTTCCGCTTCAGCCATGATTTGGTATTTTCTGGCATCGGCGGGTTTGATAACTTTAGAATTCAATTCCTTTTCTTTTCTGTGAATTTCCATTTCTTCGATTTTGATGGATTCTTCCGTTTCAATTTGCCGGACTTTGAATTCTTCCCGCTTGATTTCTTGATTTTGACGGTAGCGTTCCAATTCGTATGCCAAATCCGCCCGGGCCTTCTTTTGATTGACATCAACCTGAGAACCGGCCTTTTTGGCTTCGTTTTCCCATTGGGCTTTGGCAATCAGTGCTTCCGCATTCAGCCTGGCCACTTCTCCCTCTTTCCGGGCTTCGGAGGATTTAATGGTCGCTTCTTTCTGCGTTTCCGCTTCAGCAATGGCGGCATCCCGTTTGGCTGCGGCAATATGGGGTTTTCCCAGGGCTTCCAGGTATCCCTGTGTGTCATTGATTTCTTTCAGGGAAAATGACAGCAGCTTAAGGCCCATTTCCGCAAATTCCTTATGCACGGCCTGGGACACTTTTTCGGAAAAGTCGTGGCGGCCCCGGTATATGTCCTCTACGGACAAAGTGCCGATAACAGCCCGCATCTTTCCGTCCAGGATAGTCATGGATACATCCCTGATCCCTTCCCGGCCTGTCCCTAAAAATTGTTCCGCAGCCAGATGTATGGATTCTTCATCCGATCCGATTTTTACTTGAGCTGATGCCACTGCCTGGATAAGAATCCCCCCGTAAGTCAGGACTTCAGGGGTTTTAATTTCCAGATTGATGACATCCAGGGGCAGTACATCCACGGTTTCCAGAAAAGGCCAGACAAAGGTTCCGCCTCCCAGCCGGTAGCGGTAACCGATTTTGGTTTTAGTCCCGTCCGGCTGAGTTATGGTTTTCTTCTTGCCGCCGGAAATGATCAGGGCCTGATTGGGTCCGACTTTTCGGTATTGCTTGGATATAAGCAGAGACAATAATGCCAACACCGCCAAAACGGCGGCAACGAGTATTATCCAAGAAAGCAAGGTCATGAACAGCCTCCTTATTTGCCGAATAATTAATTAATGAGAATGTATAATTATAATGTCTGTCTGTAAATTTTCAAATATTTTTTTTACTGACCGGAAAACAAGCGCTTTTCAAAATATGCGATGGTTCGGCTCAATCCCGTCTTTAAACCGGTTGTGGGATTCCATTGCAGCTGCTGCGCGGCCAGGGAAATATCCGGGCACCTGCGGACAGGATCATCCGGGGGACTGGGTTTAAAAATAATTTCGGAGCGGCTTCCAGTCAGGTTTATAATCATTTGAGCCAGCTCTAAAATAGAATTTTCCCGGGGATTACCTAAATTGACCGGCCCTGTGAATCCATCTTCCCGGATAAAAAGCAGCAAGGCTTCGATTAGATCGGTCACGTAACAAAAGGATCGGGTCTGCCGGCCGTCTCCATAGATGGTTAAAGGCCGATTTTTTAAGGCTTGAACAATAAAATTGCTCACCACTCTTCCGTCGTCAATGGCCATTCGGGGGCCGTAGGTGTTAAAAATCCGGGCGATTTTGATGTCGACATCATTTTGACGGTGATAATCCATAGCCAAGGTTTCCGCCACCCGCTTTCCCTCGTCATAGCAGCTGCGCAGGCCGACCGGATTGACATGTCCCCAATAGGATTCGGGCTGCGGATGCACCTCCGGATTTCCATATACTTCAGAGGTTGAGGCCAATAGAATCCGGGCACCCGTCCTTTTTGCGAGCCCCAGCATATTGATGGTTCCCATTACATTGGTTTTTACGGTTTTTATGGCGTTGGTTTGATAGTATACCGGGGAAGCAGGACAAGCCAGGTGGAAAATATCATCGATTTCCGCAAAAAACGGAAGAATAATATCATGCCGGATAAATTCAAAATAGGGATGACTGAAAAACGGGCGGATATTATCCTTCTCGCTGGAGAAAAAATTATCCATGCAGAGAACATCCGTGTTATCCGCCAGTAAAGTCTCGCAGAGATGACTGCCTAAAAAGCCCGCTCCGCCTGTCACCAATACTCGCCTCATTTCACCCCCCTTATGACTAAGCATGGAAATGAATCCGCATGTCAGTATGAAATAGTAATTCTTCAATCATAAGCGATGAATAACGGTGATTTTTCTTTCAGGGCGTCTTTTTGGATTTTGATTAAATCCTTGATGCCTTGGACGGATAAATCCACCAAGGAGTCAAAGACTTCTTTGGAAAACGGCTCCTTTTCTGCTGAAGCCTGCACTTCCACCAGGTTTCCCGTATCCGTGGCCACCACGTTCATATCAACGGATGCATTGGAATCCTCCCGGTAATCCAAATCCAGCAGCAGTTCCTCTTCAACCAGGCCGACGCTGACAGCTCCTGCCAGATTGCGCAGCGGCATGCATTGGAGAATATTGTCATCCATAAGCTTCATCAATGCCAGCGCTAAAGAAATGCAGCCGGCGGTGATCGAGGCGCAGCGGGTTCCTCCATCAGCCTGCACTACATCGCAATCAATGATGATGGTCCGTTCCCCCAGGTCCACAAGGTCTGTGACCGCCCGCAGCGAACGCCCAATCAATCTTTGGATTTCCTGGGTACGCCCCGACATACGCGGTCCCCGGTCTCTTTGTGTCCGGGTTTCCGTTGCCCGGGGGAGCATGGCGTATTCGGCTTTGATCCATCCCATCCCGTTGCCCTTAAGGAAGAAAGGGACTTTTTCTTCTATGGTGGCACTGGCTATCACCCGGGTTTGACCCATCTCTATCAAAGCGGATCCATCCGCGAAGTCAAGCACATCGGTTTGAATCAAGGTTTTTCTTATTCGGTTGAATGGTCGTTGTTTAAATCTTTCAAACATAGGTAACAATATCCTTCGGTGGGATCTGGGAAATATCTATGACTATATAACAGAAAGCTGAAAAGTTCAAACACAGGGCGGTTCCGGCCGCGAGCGCCAGCGGTCATGGAACCAAAGCCATTGTCCGGGATGCCTCCGGATTTGAGCTTCAATGATCTTTGTGCAGATTTGAGTTATATTTTTAACATCCCTTCTGTAGTCGCCCGTGTAAGAAAAATCAACAGCCGGCTGGATATCAACCTGGTAGATGTTTTGTTCGGTCAGGCAACAAAAAACCGGAACGACCGGCGCTCTGGTGCGGAGATGAAACGCGGCCAGGGCCGGTGTGGTGGAAGCGTTTTTTCCGAAAAAATCAACAAAGACCGATTCTTCACGAAGAACATTTTGATCAATAAGAATGGCGGCTATGTTCTGGTTTCTCAGAATCCGCAGCACTTTCCGGCCGGCCTGGAACTTAGGGATGACCCGGGCTCCCAATTTTCCGCGAACCCTTGAGACCAGGCGTTCAAGTCCGGAATTGTCCATAGGCCTGGCAATGACCCACAGGGGAGCAAACCGGGAAACCGGGAAAGACGCGATTTCCCAGAAGCCGAAATGGGCGGTGAAAACCAGAACGCCCTTTTTTTTCCTCAAAGCGGCCGCTAAATGCTGTGCCCCTTCTAAGCGTATCAATGTGCCCATTTTTTCAGCGGGAAGGGAATCGATGTATATAAAGTCTCCCAAAACACCTCCGAAATGAGCAAAAGATTGCCTGGCGATTTTCCGGCGTTGCTTAGCCGAAAACCGGCCGATGAAGGCGGTTTTGAGATTGCACAGAGCCTGATGGCGGTGCCGTGCAGACAGGAAGAAAAATACGGTACCCATAAGTCGACCGCCTTGTATCCAAAATGAACGGGGCAGCAGTCGAGCCGTTTTCATTTTTTTGTCTGCTGGGTCAAGGCTGCCAATCGCCTCTCTAAATCCTGATAAAAAGCCGGTTCAATATCCAGCTTGATCTTAAGCACCCAAATCTGCAATCCTGGAGCAGATACCAGCGCCCCCAATTTTACGGCGTCTTTTTCAGTGGTCAAACCGGCTTTGGAGCCGGAGGCGCTAAAATGATTCCTGATTTTATTCATTGACGCCGCGGGATAATCATGATGATCCGGAAAAGTGAGAAATTCCCGGGGCTGGAGTCCCAAGCGCCGGATCAGTTCCCGGAATCGATCAGGCCGGGCAATCCCGCAAAACGCAGAAAACGGGGTATGGTTCAGCTCCTGCGGGGTCACGGGTTGGCCGGACGGAACATGGATGATTCCGGCCGGCTGGACGGAATAGGCATACAGCCGCGCCTGGCCGGTCTTGCCGGCAAGGAATCGTTTTTGTTCGGATGAGATATCTTTTTTAAAAAGAATCATGTCCGCGAATCTGAGAGAAGATGCGGGCTCCCTTTTAAGGCCGGCTTTATCCGGCGGGTGAATCACAATATCCACGTCTTTATACAGCCGGAGATGCTGAAACCCATCATCCAAAACCGCGATGTCGTGGCCGGCCTTCCGGGCTGCTTGACATGACCGGATTTTGTTCTTTCCGATATATATGCCGGCGTCCGGGAGGCTTAAGGCGAGCATATAAGGTTCGTCGCCGGCCTGCCGCCAATCCGCATCCTTTGCTTTTCCCGGGAGGATGCGGCCCCCGGTTTTTTCCCAACGGCCTTTATACCCTCTGGTGACTAGGGCGGGATTGTATCCCCGGGTGGATAAGAACGCCAACAAGCTTTGCGCTAAAGGAGTTTTCCCCGAACCGCCGAACCCAATATTGCCTGCGGACACGACCGGCAGCGGAGCTGATTGGGTTTTAAAGAGCCCCCAGCGGTACAGTATCCGGTTGAGCCGGCTCATCAATTGATAGAGGATGGAAAAGGGATAAAGCCAGCCGGATTTCATGCGTTCTATTTCATCATTTTATTGCCGCAGAGACAAGAAGAAATTGTTGATGATTAAAGTTAAGCCGAGAGTCGCCTGCGGCTCTTTAAAGAAAATGCATGCCTTTATCGAAAATAGATAAAGGAAATCTGCATACCCAGTTCACGCGGATCTTCAGAATCGGGAAAAACCTCGGCAGGAATGAAGGTTTTGTCCACGCTCAGCGTCAAGTAAAATTCATCCTTATCGCCGAGCATCTCTTCTTTTATATTATAAGCCTTCTCAAAATTGCTTGATTCCGGAACAAACTCATCCAAAACCCGATCGTTGATTTTAAAGATCACTTTCTGATCCGAAACCGCTTCCTTATTGACCCCTCCGCGGATAACCAGCATGGCATCGCGGTGAGGGTTGTCAACAATACAGGTGGCTTCCTTAGCAGTCCAGCGCCATTGCTGCAGGTGAGAATCAGGATTCATTTCCAAAGGATACCAGCCTTCTTCGTAAATCACTTCAGGTGTATCAAGGGGAGGGGGATAGACTTTCAGTTTTTTCTCTAAAACATCCTGTTTGGATTTGCCGGTCCGGTCGTAAGGAGAGAATAATCCTACTACCAGGTTCAGGGTTTCTTCACCTTTAAACTCCGGATCAAATTCATCTATAAAGGTGGGTATGTAAATTCTTTGCGTAAACAGATACTCCTGGTCCGCCTGCCATTCGGAGGTAGGGACTTCAGGCACGTAATCCGCCTGGAACAATAGGTTGTTATCATGCCAGAAATGGACAAAAACATTATAATCCTGGTTAAGGCCGTCGAATTCACTGGTCGTTATCCATTTGAATTGCATATCCGTTATCAAGTTGTCGGTTAATTTTTCTTCTGAAAAACTGACTTCCAGATTCACACCGTCAATTTTAGCTTTTTCTTTACAGGAAAATGAAAACAAAGTTAATATCACAATCAGAAAGAGTGCTTGCTTTTTATTCCGCATTTTGATGTCCTCCTCAATTCGGAAAATCAGACACATTATATAGAAACTGTCACATGTTGTAAAGGATTGAAATCGCTGGTTATATTGCTTTGCTCAGGATGACGGTGGAGCTGACATTTGCGAACGAATCTAATGGTTCAGTTTGATGAAGATGGCGCCTTCTTCGTTCTCAAGCGGGGGCAGATTCAACTTTTGCCGAAGCTGATTAATCTTTTCCCGGGATTCCTGCCATTGCAGGAAAGTCCGGCTTATTTCCTGTTGTATCAAATGGCGGGGTGTCATATCATCCATGCTGTAAAATTCCTGCCATAAGGACCGCAGTTTTAAAGTCAGAATAGCCGCGATTTCTTCGGTTTTTTTCAGCTCTCCTTCGTCTGATAAGTCTTGTTTATCAGCCTGGTTGGTATTCTGTTTTTGGGAAACCGTTACGTTAATCCGGGGGGCGGGTGCTGCGGGGGGCGATTTTTCCGCGTTTCTTTCCGCAGACGGACTTTCAACTTCCGGGGCTTTTACGGCGTTTACAGCGGATGACGCCGTAATCTTTTTTAGATCAGCATTGGTTAAAACAATGGATTTTTCATTTTCCAGTCTGGCCCGGCGGGCTTTTTCTTTTGCGGCCAGCTCGACCAGACTTTGAGGAAGAGCAAAAGAATAAACCAGCAGCAAGCTGCAGGCAGCAGCCAAAAATTGTCCTTTTCGCATAGATTACCTCAATTCCGCCCTTTTCAGGCTATCTTGTTCTTACATTATAATTAAAAAGTAAAATGATTCAAAGTCTGTTAAGGCGGATTTATTTCGGGTTGAGCGGTGCGGCCGAAGTCCGTATGGAAAGCCGGAGACCGTCAGAAGTGATTTCAACGGCTCCGTGCAGATCGGTGCGGTAAATGTCCACCCCGGCTTGCCGGTAGCGCCGGACTATGCTGCTCCTGGGAAAGCCGTAGCGGTTATGTTTGCCGGCAGTAAAAACGGCTATGTGTGGTGAAACGGATCGCAGGAAATCCGGCGAGCTGGAAGTTTCACTGCCGTGATGGGGGACCTTCAGGACTTGACAAGGCTGCAGCCCTGCCCAATGAACAATGTCCGACTCAGCCGGCTTTTCAATATCGCCGGAAAATAAAAAAGCATGGTCGCCGTATTGGATACGCAGGACCAGCGAGTGGTTATTGAGGTCCGGGTCGGAATAAAAACCGGGAGGATGAAGCACATCGATGGTGACTTGTCCCAGCTGCAGCCGGTCACCGCGGCAGAGACGGCGGCGGAGAATGTCAAGGCCGGCTGTGAAGTTTTTATATGCGGGCGGGGCTTTATTAAGGGAAGGCTCCCAGAATTCCGTGACATGAAAATTGCGGCTGACGGATAAGAAGCCTTGATAATGGTCGGGATGAGGATGCGTGCAGACCAGATAATCAATGGTTTTCATTCCTTTCCGCCACAGCACCTGAGAAACAACCTGTTCGCCGATATCGAAACGGCTGCCCACCAGCCCGCCTCCGTCGATCAGCATAGTTTTACCGCCGGGGCATTCAATAAGAGCAGCATCACCCTGGCCGACATCGATGAAAGTGACTTTCATATTGCCGGAGGAACGGGGGAACGGATGCAGGATCAACAGGCATGCGAAGGCGATAAAACCGGCGGCTGT
>CAYRTV010000015.1:0-17726 GCA_964427225.1 uncultured Eubacteriales bacterium | reverse complement strand
GGACAAAATATCTTTCGAAGATATATCTTTCCGGGGTTCCCGTGAAATACCGCAGGCATGTGGTCGAAGCCCGGGGTGACAAGCAGTTGGAAGAAGTTGTGGTGGCAAAACTTGACCGCGAAGGACAAATCACTCCCGGTACTGAGAAAACATACAGCACACAAACACTCATTACCGGATATGGATTTGTTCCAAATATCGAGGCTCCTCAATTGGCTGGATGTGCTTTGGATTTTGCCGGCGAGCGGGGCGGCTGGACAGTCACCGTTAATGACAGAATGGAAACCAGTGTTAACGATATTTTAGCAGCAGGAGAAATAACCGGAGTGGGCGGGGCGCCTAAATCATTGAATGAGGGAAAAATCGCAGCGTATACAATTCTCGAAAAGATGGGCAAACAAAACCAAAACGAATTAGGTTCCATACTGAAAAAATTATCAAAAAAGAGAAAACACGACATGGGTTTTGTTAAATGCTTCAATTCGCTCTACCGGGTCAAACCTAAGACCCTTCTCAGCGTTCCGGATGATACGATTATCTGTCGATGTGAAAGCGTGGATATGGGTACGATTAAAGATGCCGTGAATATGGGCTGTCTTAATCCGAATGCCATGAAGGTCTCTACACGCTGTTCAATG
This sequence comes from uncultured Eubacteriales bacterium, assembly GCA_964427225.1. Taxonomy (GTDB): domain Bacteria; phylum Acidobacteriota; class Aminicenantia; order Aminicenantales; family Aminicenantaceae; genus CAYRTV01. The sequence goes on along the minus strand of CAYRTV010000015.1, from coordinate 17,088 downwards.
GGGCCATGTCAAGGCCGGACATGCGGACCGCTCATTTATGATATTCTCCAAGTTCTGTGTGATAAAGATCAAAATGAAATCGGAATATTCTCAACCAGACCTCCCCTGAAGCCTGTCTCCATTCATGCTTTGAACAGGGTAGAATGTCAAGATGACATCCTTGTTGTCAGGAATGCAGAGTCTTCATGATTTTATCCGCGTAAGTGCGGCCGGCTTTATTCCCGGTTTTAATGTAAATTGCGGAGGGAGAGGGGGCGCCCAGTTTCAGCTCCGCAGCCCTGGCAATCTGTTCCTGCTTAAATACGGAGGGTTTCATGATGGCGTCATTGCTGTCCAGTTCCTTGAGGATAGCGACCGCCACCGAATCGATGGCCACCCGGTCGGTTCCGGCGAGAAAAACATCGGCTTGCTTTTTTTCACCGGTCATAGGCCCGCCGTCCACAAAAGCTTCTATTCCATCCAAAATGATAAAATCGGGGGTATAGGCTGTATTGATTTCCGCGATCATTTTCCGTTGATGGGATGAACTGTGGAGTTCACGCATATACGGATAGTCTTTACGGGGAACAATACCTACTGAGTTTTTCAGCGACATAGTGAAGATGCCGCCGTATTGATGGGTTTTCAAACAGCATGTCTGCACCAGACATTCTGCCTGGGTAACAGGGCGGGCGGCTAAAAAACCGTCTTTCCAATGGAATTTGGGATTATTCATTTTTTGATAGTCACCGGCGGGTAAGGTATCGAGATTTATGTTATGATATAAATCAATAATCCGAAAAACTAAAAGGAGGTCAAAGTGAAAAGATTTATAATCATAGGTACTCTTATTCTTTTTCTTGTTGGATCGATTTCCTTAGCTTTCCAGAATCAGGAATCTGCGGATCCGGTAGACTGGCGAGAACTGCAAAAATTTCTGGTCGATTTATCCGGCTTTGAAAAAGATGGTGATCCGCAAGGAGAAACGGTTTCCATAGGCGATATGAAATGGACGCATGTGGAGCAGGATTACAGTGCGAATGATCAACATTTAACCCTGGAAATCATTGACAGCGCATATGTATCCATGGCGCTGCAATCGTTCCAAATGGCATCCATGATGGAGATCGATACCAATGAAGAATATATAAAGAAAATCGAAATAAAAGGTTATCCCGGAATAAAAAATTATACTTATGATGATAAAGAAGCAGCGGTTATGCTGTTGGTTTCAGACCGCTTTTTGGTTAGATTAGAAGGCGATCCCTTTGAAGATGCAGAGGCCCTGGTTGAATTGATCCAGATGGTGGATTTACAGGGATTGGCCGGACTGGCGGAATGAGCGAAGAAATGTAAACCGAACTTTTTTCAATTGTCATCCATTTTAAACCTGCAAAAATGAAAAAATACCTCCTCCTTCTTTTTCTAGCCGCATTTTTTCTGTCGGTTCCTGTTCAAGTGCTGCCGTCCATTAGATATATGCAGGAAGGGGATGAGGCCTTGCTTTCAGAGCGTTATCAAAAAGCAGCGGCATATTATTTGAAAGCCCTTAATTACAGTGATCCCAAACAGAAGCATTTGCTATGGGATGATCTGGGTTATGCTTATCTGAGGTTGGGACAGACGGCAAAAGCGGAACGATTTTTAAGCCGGGTGATTGACTTCGATCCTCAACATTATGATGCACGGCTTTATTTGGCCGCTGTATATTACCTGAAAGGTGAAAAAGAAGCGGCGCTTCTGCAACTGAATGAGATAAAAGATACTATCTATTTTGATAATTCCTGGACATGGAAAGCGGAAACCTACGTTTTTTATCATCCTTCGGGCAGGCATGCGGAAGACAGTGAATGGACCCCTTTAAGCAGGGAAAGGGGCGTTTATTTAGAGGAAACGAACCATTCCGGAAATGCCCGCCGTGCGGTTATTTATATCGATGCCCTGCATGAATCCAATGAAGCCCTGCTCCATTATTTAAGGGCCGTTATTTTATTTGACCGCGGAAAGATCCGGGATGCCGAACGGACACTGCAAGCGGCACGTGCTGCCGGATACCCTCTGGATCAGGATTTAAAAAAGAACCAGATGCAGGTCCAGAATCCGGATCAATTATCCATCCATCACCGTTTTCGCGGACATAGAACTGCCTTACTGAGAGAAAAACTCATTGATTTTCAAGAAGTTCTGGAAACAGGCAATTTAAGCCAGGGGGTGTCCGTTCTGCATCAAGCTTTAAATCTGGATGCGGAATCTTTTCATGCAAATCATAATTTGGCTCTTCTTCATCTGGATCAAGCTCAACTAGCGGAAAATACGCCATTCTTATTGGAAAAGGCCAAGCGTTATTGTGCCCGGGCATTGTGGTTTCATGATGAACAAAGCATAAAAAGAGAAGATTTGATAAGCTGCATGGATTTAATGGCGAATATTTATTTTCAGCAAAATAATTTTGAGACCGCCCTGCAGGAATACCGGAAGATATTAGAGATGGATCCAGCCAATACAACTGCCCGGTATAATCTGGGCTGCTCTTATTACAATCTGCGTCATTTTGAGGAAGCGGATACCGTGTGGACACAGATTCTGGAAGCTTCGGAACAACCGCCCGAAGAGCAGGCCCGGGTCGATGAGAATTCTCCACTCCATGCTTTAACGGTCAGAAAAGCTCCCATTGTTTACTTGACTTATAAAGCCTTGGGGAACCTCTACTTTTCCCAAAAAAAATTCGCCGAGGCGGGTGATCTGCTGAAAAAAGCGGTTTCCATCCGTCCCCGGACTCCGGACCCTTATTTTAATTTGGCTTTATCTCTGGCAGAAAAGAAAAAATGGGAAGAAGCCGCGGTGTATTTAGAAGAATATATATATTTGGGGGGCCCCCGGGAAATGGAAGCCCGGAAGAAATTGGATAAGTGGAAAAATAAGTGAAATTGAACGGACAGGCGGCCGGGGAAGCAACCTTTGTCGTGATTATATCCGGTGCTTTGATGGTGACCGGATATATAGCGAAAGTATCCTGGGTTACATTATTAGCCTCGCTGACTGCCTGGATCATCGCATCTGCTTTTCTCTACCTCAAAGGAAAGAATTGGAGTGTTTACGGATTCAAGCGGCCCCGGCGGTGGCCGCGGGTGTTATTGACGGCGGCCGGCGGAACCATTGGCCTGCATATTCTTATCGGTTTGCTGCTTAAGCCTTGGATTACACAGTTAACCGGAGAATCGGTCGATTTAAGTCAATTTGAAGCAGTCAGGGGGAATCCCGCGGCATTGCTTATCGGTTTGGCCGCAGTGTGGACGGAAGCGGCCTTTATTGAGGAGATGGTTTTCCGGGGTTTCTTTTTAAACCGGATTGCCGATGTGTTTTTCCGGTCCCGGACCGGTTGGCTGGCCGGCTGCATTTTGAGCTCGGTTTTGTTTGGGCTCGGTCACCAATACCAGGGGATTTCCGGCATGATTCTGACAGGAATGGCCGGCTTATATTTTGCCGGAATCTATTTCATTGCTGATCGGAATCTGATAACACCGGTTCTTGTTCACGGGCTTTATGACACCAGTGCTTTTATTTTGTTATATTTCGCATAACCTGGCTGAAACCGTCAGTTTTGGATTAATATTGCTCGGCTTTGCGGCATTCAAGCCCGGCTCTCGGAAGGCTAAATCTTCAAGTCGTTTCTGCCGGACCCGAATATCGCTCTGCTGAACTGCTTCGCCCGGTGAGCCGGAACCAATTCTATGGGCGATGCAAGGCATAGGTGTGCGGATGTGAACGGCTTTTAAAAGTAAAGGAAAAGCACTATAATGATGAATGAGTACGGTTGGAGTAGATGAGGGTTCGGAGGGATGGAAATGATGAGGACATTTGATTGCATTGAGATAATTTATGAACTCTCAAAAAAAGGACAAAAAAACCAATCATAAAATAAACGCTCCGGATTGCAGCCAGAGTTCTATCCGATATTTGCCCCTTCCTTATCAATCTTTGGATAAAAACGGATGCTTTTTGGCGGTTAACCCTAAATGGCTGTCCAAATTGGGATATAGAAAGCGGGAAATCATTGGAAATCCGTTTAAAGATCTTTTGCCTGCGGAAGCGCGGAATAAATTCCCGGAAGACTTTGAAGTATTTAAAAAAGCGGGATGTGCGGATGATATAGAATTTGAACTGAAAAAAAAGAATGGCAGCTTCATTCAAGTTGTATTTTGTGCCCGGGCTGAATATGACAAAAACGGGAATTTTGTTAGATCCCATTGTATCTGGAATGACATCACCCGGCAGAAACAGACGGAAGCCGCCTTGATTGAAAGCGAAAAAAAATACCGGGAACTGGTGGAAAACACCAATGACTGGGTTTGGGAAACTGACCATACGGGGGTGTATATCTTCGTCAGTCCTAATGTTAAACAAATTATGGGATATCCTGCTGATAAGGTCATTGGAAAAACACCGTTCGATTTTATGCCGCCTCCTGAAGCTGACCGGGTAAAAAGCATTTTCAAACACCATGTAGAAAAAAAGAAGCCTATCCAAAATGTGGACGACACGATGCTCACCAGGAACGGGGAGAAGATAGTATTCGAAACCAATGCCAATCCTTTGTTTTTTCCTGACGGCGGCTTGAAGGGATATGTGGGCACATGCAGAGATGTCACAGAGATGCGCAAGTTGCAGGAACAGGTCCTGAAGACCTCAGAACGTTTAGAAACCCTGGTTGAAATCTATCAAACGAAGAATGTATCGGAGGAAAAAATCGGAGGTTACGTTTTGGAGTCCGCCATTCATCTTACAGAAAGTGAAATCGGATTTATCAATTTTATGGATGAAAAAGCAGGCTATACCAAACATTACAGTTATTCAAAAGCCACCATGAAAAGATGCCGTACCTTGGTTCCCAAAATCTTTCCGCTGGAAGGCGCCGGATCATGGGCCCATGCTGTGAAAAAACGCAGGCCGGTCATCATCAATGACTACAGCCGGCATCATCCGGGTAAAAAGGGATATCCCAAAGGGCATGTGAAAATAAAGCGTTTCATCTCTGTTCCAGTATTTGACAGGGGTGAAATTGTATTGATCGCTTCAGTAGCTAATAAAGCTTCGGATTATAATGGGAGGGATGCAAACCAGCTTATTCTATTGATGGAAGGATTATGGAAGCATATCCGGGCGCATGAGATGTATGACCAGCTGAAATCCTCACTGGAAGAAAAAGACATATTGCTGAAAGAGATCCACCACCGGGTCAAAAACAATATGCAGGTCATCATTAGTCTGCTTAAACTTCAGGCGGCTAATTTTAAGGACCCGAAATTCAATCAGGCTCTGCAGGAGAGTTCCAACCGGATTCAAACAATGGCTTTGATCCATACCCAGCTATATCAATCCGAAAACCTGTCTCAAATTAATTTCCGCCAGTACATTCCGAAAATATGTTCATTATTAATGACCCTGTATCATGTGGACCGGAGCCGCATCCGCTGCCTCTACCAAATCGGAAACGTCAGTTTGAAGCTCGAATTTGCCCTTTCCTGTGCTCTCATTCTGAATGAATGGATATCCAATTCACTGAAATATGCCTTTCCCGGAAAAGGAAAGGGTGATATCATAATCAGGATGGAACCTTATGGAGATGATAAAATCGTTTTGGAAATTGCGGACAACGGTGTCGGTCTGCCGGCAAATTTTGATTGGAAGGATACGGATTCTCTTGGCCTGAAAATTGTCAAACTGTTAGGAGAAGGCCAGCTGGGAGGCCGAATCGCATATTCCGGGGAAAACGGAACTGCATTTAGACTCATTTTTCCGAAATAGAAAGATGGATAAATCGAAAATCCTTATTGTCGAGGATGAAGCCCTGATTGCTGAATCCTTGCGTCTTGACCTGGAAAACATGGGATACTCCATTTTCCAGGTGGTCGACTCCGGGGAAGAAGCCGTTAATCAAGCCCGGAAATTCAAACCGGATCTGATTTTGATGGATATCAGCCTGCGGGGGGAGATGGACGGAAAGACTGCAGCGGAAAAAATATACCAGGATGTTGATCCTTCTATCCCGATCATTTTTCTAACCGGTTATGCCGGCGTGGACTGGATTGAACATGCCAGACGCGGACGCAAATATAAACTGCTGGTGAAGCCGATCAATGAGAAAGCGCTGCGGGATTATGTGCGGTCGTCTCTCGAATGAAATGTTCAATGCGATTAAAATCTAATTCCGCCTCCGATCACAAATTCATCATTGTCACCTAATATCAATTTACCCTGGAAATAAGGATAAAAAGAGCCGGAAGTTTTTATTCCGGCACCAAAAACGAGGTTGGCGCCTAAATCATTATTGCTATCACCATGGCCCGGGGGGTTGAAATATAAAAACCCTAGACCTCCTCCCGCCCAAAAAAAGAGGGGCGAGCCGGTATGAAAACGGTAATGCAGGTCAAAATTAAAAGTCAGATATGTTCCGCGGTCCACAAATACATATTCCGCATTGGGAACAAAATAAAGGTTTCTTCCAAAACGAGAAATAAATTCTCCCCCTAGAAAAAAGTTGTCCATGTCGGTATACTGTCCGGCCCGGACACCGATTGTTTCTGCGTTGGATTGAGATATAGGTGCAAATAAACATGTTCCGAATAAAAGGACCCAAATCAGCTGTCTAAATTTTCCTGAACACATCGATTGCTCCTATAAACTTCTAAATAGAGTTGCCAGGATCAGCAGCCCTAAACCGGCGACGACGATCCAAAAAGAATATCCGGCCAGCCCGCCGATTCGAAGAATGCCTTCATGGAGCAGAACGCCTGCCAGACCGAGCAATACTGAAATCAACCAGGTGTTGCCTTTAGGTGGATGAAATTTCATAGTGTTTATCTCCTCTGCATTTAATGGAAATTTGTTGATTCTCTTGTCTCTCCACCCAACCGATTAGGCTTATGATAGGGATAAATTTTATCCGAGTCAATGCGCTTGAAAGGATTACCGGAGGTTGAGGTGCCGGCGGCATCTCTCCAGTTCCCGTAAACCTTGCTGGTAAAGCGTGTAACTGAGCCGAAGCTCCATCTCTTTTTTGAGATACTCTTGAAAAATGTGCACAGCTTTTTCCCATTGCCCGGTTTTTTGATAATAGATGCCCAGATTAAATATATTTTTAGGAAAATTGGGATTGACTTGATAAGCTTTCAAGAAGTATTCTCCGGCTTTTTGGTCTGAGCCAAGAAAAGCATAACACAACCCGATATTTGTCAAGGCATCTTCATGCTGCGGGTGGATATCCACTGCTTTCTGAAAGAGAAGAATAGCCCTCTCGTAATCTTTTTGGTTATAAGCAACCGTGCCTTCCAAATAAAAGTTGGCGGACCGGAATTCCGGGTCGTGAAAGACCGCAACCGGACCGTGGAGGTTAGTCAGTACAATTAAAACAATCAAAGCGCAGCCTATAGCTCCGGCAGGCCGGAATTTTTTGCTTTTGAACAAACGTATCAGTTTATCCCCTCCATAGACTGCCGTTATCAGCATTAATGGAATGATCTGCACCCGGTACCGGGAGGTCGGAAAAAACAAGATGATGATTCCGGACATGACAATAAGAAAAGCGGTCAAAGGAAAGTATTTCTTCCAATCCTTGCCGAGAAGAAAAACGAGGCCAATCAGAAAAAACGGTGCGATCAATCCGAAAGGAAAATGAAAAAATGGCACCTTCCACAACAGGATGGATAACAAAACGGAGTATTGAGTGAGATGATAGAGGTCCACATTACGGATCAGTTCAAATCCGTGCAAATGCAAATAGGTTTTTTCAGCAGTATTTAAAAGAAAATGAACGGGATGCTGAAAAATCCAATTCAACCCCTTTTGAAGAAAATAATTGTTTTGGGCGCTCTGGCTGGTGGTCCAGGAGTTGTCTGCCTGCAGCGGTTCGTGGGTTAATTTATTCCATTCGTAACCGGGCCGGATAGTATATGTTTCTTTCCACTTGCTGTTATTTCCAATATAGAAATTGATTCCGGAGTTGGTTGAGATCATCACATTCTCTCCGGTGACTGAAGAATTTCTTACCAATGTGAGCATTGGGAACAAGGCGATAACCGCCAGCATAATGATAATGGTGCTGGTGACCAGGGACACGGGAGCGGATTTGGGTTTCCTGTAGATGAGCCAAAAAATAACAATCGGCAGAAAGACCAGAATTGTAGGGCGGGTGATGACACCCAGGCCGAAAAACAGCCCGAATAATATCCAATGACGCAGCAAAAAAGTTTCCATGCCGACTAAAAAATAATAGAACATAAAAAGAAGCAGAAAAATGAATAGCGCCGGGATCAGCAATTCTCCGGAGAAAAAAATTAACGGTCCGTAAAAGGCATAGAGGATAACTGTTATCAGGCCGGTTCGATGGGAAAAGAAATAGAGACTCAATGAGTAAAGCAGGATTCCGGATACCGCCGCCAGTAAAGTCTGCAGAATCAAAGCCGCCCAAATGGAAGGTCCGAAGATTTTAAAAATGAATGCCAGCCAATAGAAAAAAAAGGGCGGCTGCCAATATGGGCGTTCCACCCAGTATGCTCTTTCCGGATTGATCAATGATTCGGGAGTGCTGCTGTTCTCCCTGAGTTTAAAGACATGTCCTTCTCCCATCCAATCGCCGGTTTTGTATATGTATAAAGCTGCGGAGTAATAGGCTCCGGCATCAACCACTGGGTTATGAAAATAGGGGCTGGCTGCGGATATCTCTGCTATATAAATCATGCGGGGGATGAGGACTAAAGCCATAATTGTTAAAATCAATCCTCTCCGGTTTTTCCACAAAGAGCACAAACGGAAATCCTGCTTGTCTATTTTGGCTTTTTTCTGCGTTTTCTTTGTTTTGTTCATGGTCGAAATTGTATAGATTTTTGCAGTTTATCGCAATATAGGCTGGACTCATTAGTTCGAAAAAGACTGCTTTGCTGTCATCATCCTGAGCGAATCGAAGGATTTTGAGCTCTTCGCATGATGATGCGGGAGCCGTCTTACCTGGGGAAGCAGCCTAAGATCCCCACGGCCGCTGCCGCGGCCTGGGGATGACGTTTTTATGCTTCCTTAGGCAGCGGCCCGTGTTATCAAAAGATGACGGAAAAACGCTGACGGATGTCACTTTATGAATACTGTCACATAATGTGACACTTGAAAAAAAATTATTAAAATACAGATATTATTAAACTTAAGAAAAACAAACTATTGATGTGTGCTTTTTGACACGCTTGTTGTTTTTACGAAAAAAGGGCCCGACTTAGTAACTTGTTGTTTATCAATAACATGAATGATTTGGCACATAGTTTGCTTTATAAAAGAGTGATTCTCAATTTCCACCCTGACCTAACCCTCAGCTTGGCCGGGACGAGAAATCGACCCGGCCAGGCATGAGGGCTTGGTTATTGCGTTTCAGGTTCAAACCGGGATATGGGGGGGCTTTCCAGTAATTTATGGGACAAATCAACAAACTGCCGGTACCGGGCAATAAACTCTGCTGATGACACATGATGGGCGGCTTGTTCCAGGGTCACCGGCCCCACTCCTATAGCTCCGATTCCTGCGATAAGGCAGGCGCCTTTATGCCACCGCAGCATATCAAGAATTGCGCTGAAGGGAGCATTGGAGTTGCATAAACCCAGGCGGGGATTGAGATAGATGGCTTCCGCATCAATGGGCTTGACCACGGGATGATCCCGGTGATGAGAATAATCTATGCTGACTGCTTCAGGATTCAGTAGGGCTTGCATTCCGAAATTGTCCGCAATCACCGCCATGGCTTCCGCTGTTGCCAGCGGACTGAATGTCCGCATACAGGTCTTATTGTTGGTTTGCCGGTAAACGGTTTTATGCAGCATCAAATCCCAGTCATCATTGTTATCCGGATGGAGGGAAACCCGGAAGATGGAAGGCTCAAAATCTCGCGGGAATGAGGCCGCAGGGCAATAAAGCATCTCGGTTTCGGTTATCTTTTCACTCATAGAGCCGGTCCCAAAGGGTGCAATCTTTTGATAAAAATTAAAATGACCGCGTTCCATGAATACGGCTATAGTAGAATCGTCTCTCGTTTGATAAATGCCCATGTTTTTCGGATCCCAACGCCGTGCGGTTTGAGGATACAGGTTTTCGGCTCCATCGGTATAGATTCTTTGCGATAAGCGGTGTGTATCGACTCCGCGCAGCCGGGCGGCGGCTGTCAGAGTCGCAGAGGCATCTAAAATTCCTAAAAGATGCAGGCATTCATGAAGATTTGCTCCCCGGACAAAAGGGCCATGTCCCTTTACCAGGGTGACCTGATGGTTTTTTAAATATTGAGGTATCCGTTTTTCCATTTCCAGTGAGCCGACCGGTTCCGAGTAAGCCCCGGCTGGGATGCGTCCTAAAATCCGGCTTCCAATCCAATCAACCGGAACAAAAAGATATTCATCGTTATTGTTTTTTTTGCCTAAATATAAAAGGTAATTGGGTTGGCTGGGTGTATCAAATGTGACAGTGATGGCCGCAGGCAGATGGGCATGAATGACCGCTTCTGCGCCGGGAATGGCTAGAATCAGGCGGTGAATGGTTGATTCCGTGGAGGCCCGGCCGTCTCCCCAGCTGACTCCGGAAAAATGCAGAGGAATAACATCAGTAGGAACCAAAGCCCCCAGCTGGGCGCCGGATGCGGTCACATAAAATAAATCCCGGTCTGAAGGATCTCTGACTGAGAAATTACCGCTGTGCGTATTGTTTCCTCCGGTCATCATCAGGGCTTTCCCGGCAGTTCGCATCAATGCAAAAATATTCATTTCATTTGAATGTTCCATTTTTTGTCCAGCCATTTTTGGCAGCGGTCTAAGGGCAGCACGGTATCCAGGCCGAGCTGTTGACAAGTTTCCAGGTAAGGAATACCGTTTTCGTCCCAGCCCAGGGATCGATAAAATTCTTCCCTCATTTTCTTGAATTCTTTTTCATCACAGGACTGTTCCCGCCCCTCAACTTGAATGGGCTGCTCGAAAAAACGCCGCGGGAGCCAGTCATCATGAAGGGAAAAGCCGCGCAATGTATTGATCAGCCGCTCTAAAGTCAGAATTCTCCTGGCCCTAATTTCCAGCTCGCTGGCTTTGTCTTCCAATCCGGTGACATCATTCCACATATTGGACCACTCGTCCAGCGTTACGGAAAAACCTGCAAAGGCACACACTCCTAAAAAATCATAGGCACAATTATGATATGCGGCATTGCGGGCCACTAAAGCTGCGCCTTCGGATTTATCGCCCGGGAATTCTCCATAACCGGCGCAAAAAGCCAGGGGAGCGGAATATCCGCCTTGAAGATGGCACCCGCCGCGGGGGTTTATCATATATGACAGGGCCTGCGTCCAGGTGGCCCGCGGGTCATAAGCGGGAAGCTCCATCTTTTTCACGGTCATGGCAATCTCCGGATATCCATAGCGCCGGCATAACCGAAACGCGCCCTCGGCAGTATATCGCCCGATTCCTTTTCTTTCTGCGGTGGCCCGTATCAGCGGAAGCAGGCAGGATTTGTTGCCGAACACAGGATCCCCATGGATTTTCCGGAAGTCTTCGATATCGGATAAAAACCTTTTCTCCCGTTCAGATAAATGCTCAGCCGGCTTTTTTGTGATGATCTCAGTCATTTCCATCAATGCCGCCAGAGTCCCGCCTGTAGAGATTGTGTCCAAACTCAAACGGTTGCATAAATAATTCGCCTGGGTGATCAATTCCAGATCATAGATATCCAGGTTGCTTCCCAACATGGCGATGGTTTCAAATTCAGGGCCTTCTCCGGATGCTTCCGGGCCGGCATCCAATAGACGGGTGTCCCGGGTGCAGCCGATGGGACAGTTATAGCAGGCGCGGCGCTTCACTTCGATGTTGATATGGGATGCGAGGGCTTCGCCTTTAATTTGATTCAGATCACCCGGCAGATGCAGGTTGTCCTTAAAATTTTTATGCAGCAGTTCATGGTACTGGGCCAGCATTCCCAGCAGACCATCGGTTCCCATGGATGAAAGGATGCCGTATTGCCGAGGTGATTTCGTGAGTTTGCCAAGACGGATTTTTGCCAAACCCTTAAAAACGGAGCCGGAGAGATTGCCCGGCTTCAGCATATCCGGATGGGCGACAGACGGCCTGAGAGCCCCATCCACGATGACGGCAAAACAATTTTTGGAGGCAAAAACAGCGCCGGTTCCTCCCCGGCCCAATGCCCGTCCCCGGTCGTTCATTAGGGAAGCTATCTTAGACAGATTGCGTCCGGCCGTTCCGACCGTCATGACTTTCGCCTTGGTTCCATATTGATTTTCCAGAGCGGAGGTGTTTTCCTCGACGTCGGAACCGGAAACAGCCGGGGGTTCATCAAACTGGATTGTGTCCTCGGTGATATGGATAACCACGGGTTTGGATGACCGCCCTTTCAGAATGAGTACATCATATCCGGTGCGTTTAAAGGCCACGCCCCATTTGCCGCCCGAATTGGCTGAACCGATCCCTCCGGTAAGGGGAGATATAAAGCCGGCATGAAACCGGGATGCGGTGGGAACCGAGGTTCCGGTCAGGGGGGATGTTGCAACGATGAGAATATTTTTCGGGCTGAGGGGAGAAATGTCCGTCAAACATTCGGGGTGCAGCGGTATAAAATATCGGGCCAGCAGGGCTGCACAAAACCCTCTGCCCCCACCGAACAGACGGGCGATTTCGGGCGCAAGAGGTAATACTGTATAGGAATGTGAGGATAGATCGATTTCCAGAATTTTTCCGGCGTATCCTTGGGGTAAATTATCCATTGGCGTATAATGTAATTGAATTTCCTGTTATAGTCAAAGCAGGCGAATTTGCATTCAGCCGTCCTTACTGCAGCATGCGGACCGGCGGGAGCAATCTTGCCGCCGGCACTTCGATGATGATTGACCGGGAAACGTTTTGACAACCCTAATTCCATATGATATAAACCCATTGATGACTGAGAAAAACGGTTTAACCCGCCTCGAGTTTTCCCATGTGTAAATCCATTTATTCTTAAATAGCTCCATGATTCCTTCAAACCTTTCCGTTATTATTTGTTTGCATGCATATTGTTCAATATACAGGAGTCTGGATAAAAAATGGCGGGAAGAATCGATATAAATCGTCATCCCATATTATTAAAAGGAGAATTTGGCTTTGGCTAAAGGTGTTATTAAGTGGTTTAGTGATGAAAGAGGATACGGATTCATTCAGCAGGAAGATGGAGAGGATGTCTTCGTTCATTTTTCCTCCATCATGATGCCGGGATTTAAATCATTGGCTGAGGGGGATGAAGTTAATTTTGATTTGGAATCCAACGACAGGGGTTTAGTAGCAAAAAACGTAACTAAAGTATAAAATAACATTTAAACCCGGCCGGAGCCGGCCCATATCCATTTTTTTGTCCCGGATTTGAATCCGGATAGGGAGAAAATCGAATGGCATTATTGGATCCGATTAATCATAGAATCGCGGATGTTTTTATTTCCGATATGGATGATCTGGACAAAAAAAGCGTCCGGATTCAACATGGGTTATTGGCCGGCTGGATTTCTGTCTGCCTCATCCTGGTGCTGTTTTTGATCAAATTAGGGTTGGGTTTAAAATCGGGATCGATCTCGGTTCTGGCTAATTCCTTCCACCTTCTAAGCCACCTGGCTAATTCAATCATACTGATTGTCGGATTCATCATAACCGCCCGCCCCGCTACGTCTAAAACTCCGTTTGGGCATGGCCGCATGGAGCATGTCACTCCTTTGATCATGTCCATCTTTCTTTTTGTTTCCGGGTTCCAGCTGGCGGAAACTTCTCTGCATCAGGCTTTGGAGCCGCATCCCATACATTACTGGCCTGGATTGATCTGGATATTAGCTGCCACAGTTGTCGTGAAGCTGTTTCTCAATCAATTCATTAACTATCTGGGAGACAGAGTGGATTCCCATGCCATCCACCATAGCGCCCTTCATCATACTATTGAAGCGGTCATGTCTTTGGCCGTTATCGGCGGCTTGATTGCCGGGCATTATTTTGACCGGACGGAGTTGGATGGTTACCTGGGGGTTCTGGTTTCTCTTTGGCTGCTGTATGTGGGTTTCAGGCACGGAAAAGAAGCCATTGTGCCTTTACTCGGCGAAGCGCCCCCTAAAGATTTGATCATAAAGATCCGGAATATCGCGAAATCCGTAGAGGGGATCGCGGACGCACATGAGGTCATAGTGCATGATTACGGAACGCATTATATCCTGTCCATGCACGTCGAAATCCCGGAAAAGTACGGGCCGGCTCAAATGCATGAAATAACCGAGAGATGCGAAGGAAGGCTTCGGCGTGAATTCGGCGGGGAAGCGGTATGCCATACCGATCCTCTGATGGAAATGACTCCGGAAATCAAAGCGAAAGAAAAACAATTCAAAGAGATTGTGAAATCCATCCCGGACATCTCCGGATACCATGAATTCCGGGTGATAGCGGAATCGAATGAACGGATCATCATCGCCGCTGATCTTGATGTTAAGGAAGACATTCCGGAGTCTGAGTTTGAGCCCCTGGCCGATTTGCTGGAAGAAAAGGTTATGGACGCTATTCCCAACGTGGCGTACTGCGCCTTTTATGTTACTCCCAAGTTTGCTTATTAAGGGAACGCTCCTTCACATTTGCTTTGTCTGATAGGGAAAGATACACTAATAATAGAGGTTCAACCCGGAAAATAAGACAATAGGAGTGAGTTCCCCCATGAAAAAAATTGCCATCTTGACTTCCGGAGGAGATTCTTCGGGAATGAACAGTGCGGTCAGAAGTGTGGTGAGATACGCCTTAAGTAAAAACCTTGACGTTGTCGGAGTCTCGCTTGGCTATCAAGGTCTTATAGATAAGAATTTCCAGAATTTAAGCCGAAGGGATGTAAGCAATATCATCACTGATGGAGGGACATGCATAAAAACAGCCCGGTCTCCGGAATTCCTGGAGAAAGCCGGCCGGGAAAAAGCGTATAGAAATCTGGAATCAGAAGAAATCGATGCTTACATTGTTATCGGAGGCGACGGGTCGTTCCGGGGAGGGATTGAGTTTCATAATGAATTCGATTTCCCGGTCATGGGTATCCCCGCTACCATTGATAATGATGTCGCCGGAACGCAAAGAACCTTAGGATTTGATACCGCTTTGAATACCGCCATGGATGCTGTCGATAAAATCCGGGATACGGCCTACAGTATGGACCGGATTTTTATTATCGAAGTTATGGGGCGGCTTTCAGGTGCCATCGCAGTGCATACGGCATTGGCCGGCGGGGCCGAGGATGTGCTGATTCCTGAAATTCCCAGTGATTTGGATCAAGTCATGGATAAAATCGATGCGGGACGAAAGCGGGGAAAGAAGAGCTGGATCATAATTATTGCCGAAGGAGTTGGTAAAACCAGAGAATTGGAAGACCTCATAAAACAAGACATTAAAGATGTCAGGGTGACTGTCATCGGCCACATTCAAAGGGGCGGCAGTCCCAGTGCGTTTGACCGGTACTTGGGCGGGATGCTGGGCCAGGCCGCGGTCGATTTTCTATTAGCCGGGCGCAGTCATCATACGGTCGGCTGGGTGAATGAAAGGGTCACGTGTTATCCTCTTGAAGAAGCTGTTAAGAAACGAGAAGATGATTTTTCTGAGTTGATGAATTTAGTTCAAACCTTAACATAGATTTATATGGATATACATGCCGGACGAATATGAATTCTGAGGCCGCCACTAAGGCATGACAAGGAGGCAAGATGAAAAGCAAACTGGTAATCTCATTTATTATAGGGGCTTTTTTTGCGACCGGGATATTATGCGCCGCTGCCGGTCAAGATGACGCCAAAACGGAATTGGTTTTGACCGGCAAAACCATCACCATAGACGGAGATCTGTCGGAATGGACAGGCATCCGGGAATATGAAGTGAACATAACGCCCCAGGGAAAAACCATGACTCCCAGCGATGATATAACCGTTACGGCCCGGTTTACTTATGATGCGAAAAACTTTTACACTGCTGTCCGGGTAACGGATGATACTCTGGAATTTCCCAACCGCAGCTGGCGCTATGGAGATGGTTTTTACTTGACATTTGTTGATTCTCCTTCGGGCAATGGTGAGTTATTCACAACTTTCGGTTTTTCCCGCCAGGATGGGGAAGATGAAAAAGCTCTGGTCAACCGCAACGGGGTCTATTTTCCCGGGGAATCCTTGAAATATCTGGAGATGAAGACCGCAAAAGAGCAAGACGGAAAAGTCATGCTGTATGAATTGGCCATCCCTTGGGATTACCTGGTGCCCTTTCAACCCTTTTTCCGGGACAGCTTAGCCGTTAATTTGACTTATGTCGACCAGGACGAGGAGCGGAGGGAAGATATCCTGCAATTAGTCCAGGATGAAAGTTACGATACGGAAGCCACCAGCCTGCGCAAAGGCCGGCTTTTTGAGCTGAATAACCGGATACCGGAAAATACTCAGGTGCAGTCGCTTATGAACGCGACTCATTTCTATCATGATGAAGGCATCTCATTGCAAACTGCTGTGAATTCTCCCCGGGAATTCGAGGGTTGGCAGCTTCGTATCATTTTGACATCGGGTGCCTACAGCCTGGACGAAACCCAAAGCCTGGATATTGTGCGGGGAATGAACCGCCGTCCGTTTGCTTTACCTGGTAGGGAATATGAATCCGGATCCTATGATCTCAGTTTAGGAGTGGTCAATGGTGACGGAGACTTGATCTACAGCCGGAATCATACTTTCTTTATCCTTAATCGAAGCGAGTTTCAGAAAAAGAAGAAGGATTTGAACCAGTTAAAAAATGAAATTGAGAAAAAAGAAGATCATCAAAAGCTGGTGAAAAGCTTTTCATCCGTCGCAATCCGCTTTGACTGGGTAGAAGCATTTATGACATCCGCACCGGCTTATGCCGAATTTCAGCCGGTAAAGGATTGGATGGATGAAATGCAGATCCTGATGGATGCGCTGGAAGAGGGGCGGCCGGCACTTTTTCCGCCGGGACGCATAGGCCGCCTGGCTTATAGATCTGATATCGACGATACCCTGCAGCCGTATTCTGTTTTTGTTCCAGCCGGGCTGAA
>CAYRTV010000014.1:0-19074 GCA_964427225.1 uncultured Eubacteriales bacterium | reverse complement strand
CGGAGACCTCTCCAGCACGTTTCCGGTCGCGCCGACCTTTACCGACCGGCAGAAAGAAATCTATGCGGTCGCCTTCGCATCCCATGAAAAAGCGATTTCAGCCCTTAAGCCGGGGGTGAAATTCAAGGACATCCATCTCTTGGCCTGCAGGACGATCGCCTCCGGCCTGAAGGACCTCGGATTTATGCGTGGAGACGTAGGCGAAGCCGTATCCCAGGGGGCGCATGCCCTGTTTTTCCAGTGCGGCCTGGGTCATATGATGGGCCTGGATGTCCATGATATGGAAAATCTTGGCGAAGAATATGTGGGTTATGCCGGAGCAAAAAAGAGCACGCAGTTCGGTTTGAAATCATTGCGGCTGGGCCGGGAACTGGAACCGGGATTTGTCCTGACGGTTGAGCCCGGCATTTATTTTATTCCGGAATTGATTAATATGTGGAAAGCGGATAAAAAGTTCGAGGATTTCATCAATTACAACAAAGTTGAAGAATATAAGGATTTCGGCGGACTGCGTAACGAGGAAAATGTCCTGATCACTGAGGACGGTTACCGCCTGCTGGGCAAACCTAAACCGAAGAGCATCGCGGATGTGGAAGCCGCCCGGCAGTAGAACCCCGGACATCAGACCATGCTGTTTTTAAGTGAAGGTGACCTGCAAAAAGCGGCCGGCCGCCGAGACCTTGTGGGTGTTGCGGAAGAATCCCTTTGCCTCTACGAAGAAAAGCGATTCCATATGCCGGACAGGATGCATATTGATCACGGCGGCAATACCCTTTTGCTGATGCCCTGTTTTGCCTCCGGTTATCTTGGAACCAAGCTGGTGACCCTTTTTCCCGGAAATCCGGAAAAGAATCTACCCGTTCTTAGTGGGCTAATGGTTCTCAATGACGGAGGTACCGGAATACCATTGGCCGTTTTCAACGGCTCTGCCCTCACGGCTCTGCGTACCGGCGCTGTGGGTGCGGCCGGCGTGAACCAGACTGCTGCGGAAAGTGTGACTAAATTAGGTGTTATCGGCGCCGGTATTCAGGGTTACAGCCAGGCTGTAACCGCATGCACGCAAAGACAATTTGATACCGTTTGGATATATGATGTGATTCCGGGAAAAACCCGCGAGCTGCAGAAAAAATTAATGGAAAGCCTGCCGGGAGTAAAGATAGAACCGGCTTCCTTTCCCCGGGACGTAGTCGATAACGCTGAAGTTGTCATCACGGCCACACCCGCCACGGAGCCGGTCATCCCCGATGAACCAGCTTTAACAGCGGGAAAAAATTTTATAGGGATCGGATCATATAAACCGGAAATGCGCGAATTTCCCAGAGCCGTGTATTCTCAGCTCAAGCATCTCTTTATTGATACTGATTCTGCGCTGAAGGAATCCGGCGATGTTATAACGCCGCTGGAGGAGAATTGGATCAAGCGGGAGCAGGTGACCACATTGGGGAAGATGATAACCGGAAAAATGGCTGCTCCTTTAACGGGCGAAACCACACTGTTCAAATCAGTGGGGATGGCTTTATTTGATTTAGCCGTGGCTGTTTTTCTATATCAGGAAGCAAAAGAAAAAGGGCTGGGACGGGAAGTCGAATTGTAAGGAGAGGAAGCATGGCTAAATGGATTCCCCCCGCGGATTGGATGACGATAACGACATTGGAGGGGCATACCGCAGGAGAACCGCTGCGGCTGATAACCGGCGGGCTGCCGGACATTCCGGGTGATACGGTTTTGGAGAAAAGGCGCTTTTTCAAACAAAACTACGATCATATCCGTACCGGTTTGATGTGGGAGCCCCGGGGGCATGCTGATATGTATGGTGCGGTCATGACCGAGCCGGAGACCGCTGACGGTGATTTTGGCGTTTTCTTTCTGCATAACGAAGGCTACAGCACCATGTGCGGACATGCCGTTATCGCTCTCGCGACAATGACCTTGGATACCGGTATGATTGAAAAGGAGGGACGGCATCCGGTTTTAAAAATGGATACCCCGGCCGGGCGGGTGACCGCAACGGCCCACCGGATTGCCGGCCGGGTCAAGGATGTGTCCTTTATCAATGTCCCTTCCTTTGTGTTCGCTTCCGGTCAAAAAGTGGAGGTTCCCGACTTGGGTACGGTTCATTATGATGTGGCCTTTGGCGGAGCTTTTTATGCTTTTTGTGATGCGGAAGAGATCGGCATGAAGCTGGCCGGGACCCATTATCAAGCCATTAAAGATGCCGGACGAAGGATAAAGTACGCGGTTATGGATGAGCTCGAGATAGAACACCCCTTTGCAGAGGACTTGGGGTTCCTTTACGGAACCATCCTGATCGGGCCGCCCGAGGACCCTGCTCACCACAGCCGCAATGTCTGTGTTTTTGCCGAAGGAGAAGTGGACCGGTCCCCTACAGGCACCGGAGTCAGTGCGAGAGCCGCCCTGCATCATTTCCGGGGGGAGCTGGATGTGGGAGAAGCGATCGTGATTGAGAGCATTCTCGGGACTCATTTTAAAGTGCGGGTAATGGAAGAAACGAAGTTCGGCCCTTACCCCGCAGTCATACCGGAAGTCTCCGGCAGTGCCTCCATTACAGGAGAAAGTGTCTTTTATTTCGATCCGGAGGATCCGCTGAAAAAAGGCTTCATATTCCGGTAAACGGGGCCGATGCCGCAGGCCGGAAAACTGCTTAACTCGAAGTAATACCATTCACGGCCTTTTGATTCAATTTCGATTTGGCAAGGAATAAAAGCCATATCCCGCCACTGCCCGGATATCATAGCCGGCAGGCAACTGTCAGCGGCGAATGAATTCTCTCCTCGCCAAGACCCTCCCACCCGCCGCCATTGGCTTCGGAGAGAATCCAACCCCCATGCTTTGCAGCCCGGTGTCATCCTGAGCGATGCGAAGAATCTCAAGCTGCATCGTTTGAATGAGAGGGTCCCGCTTCCGCGATACCGGTGCGATATGCATCAAAGTCTTTAAAGACTTATCTTGTTCTCTGAGATAGGTCGCTGGAAGCTTTCAGATTTGAGTTTTGAGATTTGATATATTAAACAGCTAATCAGCGTTGGAGAATATTATTTAACGATAAACGTATGCACCGTCGTGCTGGTATAGGTTTCACCGGGGCGCAGAATGGTGGAGGGGAAATGGGGGTGATTGGTAGAATCGGGAAAATGCTGGGTTTCCAGACAGAAACCGTAATATTGATGATAGACTTTGCCGTCTTTTCCGGTAATGGCGCCGTCGAGAAAATTTCCGGAATAGAATTGGATTCCCGGCTCGGTCGTGTGGATTTCCATCACCCGCCCGCTGTCCGGTTCATAAACCCGGGCAGCCAGAGCCAGCTGTTCGCCGCTGCTGTTGAGGACGAAATTATGATCATAGCCTCCGGGAACCTGATCAATGCGTTCTCCGATTTTATACGGCTGGGTGAAGTCGAAAGGTGTTCCCGCTACGGGTTCGATTTCGCCTGTGGGAATGAGCTGGTCATTGACCGGCGTGTATTTATCTGCGTTCAGCATCAATTCATGATCCAGAATATCCCCGTTACCCTGGCCGGCAAGATTGAAATAGCTGTGATGGGTGAGGTTGACCGGAGTCGCCTTGTCGGTGACCGCATGATATTCCAGGTTGAGCTCATTGGCGTTGGTCAGCCAGTAGGTCACCGAGCATTCCAGGTTGCCGGGGTATCCTTCTTCACCGTCAGGGCTTAAATAACTGAATTTGACGCCGACAGCGTCCTCGTTCTCCAATGTTTCCGCATCCCAAACCACTTTATCAAAACCGCGGATTCCGCCGTGGAGATGATTTTTGCCGTCATTAACGGCGAGTTTATATTCCTTACCGTCTAATGAAAATCGCCCCTCGTCGATGCGGTTTCCGTAGCGGCCCACAATGGCGCCGAAATAAGGGGAATTTTCCAGATATCCTTCCAGTGAGTCATGTCCCAAAGTGATATCCGCCATATGCCCTTCACGGTCCGGGACTTCCAGAAAAACCACGGTGGCGCCGTAAGTCATAATTCCTGTCTTTACTCCCTGGGAGTTGCTGAGGGTATACAGTTCAATGTCCTGTCCGTCCGGCAGCTGCCCGAAATTTGATTTTTCAATCTGCATGGTCATTCCTTTCGAAGTTTCCGTCTCATCTGATGCCGGTTCCTGTTTTCCGCAGGAAAGCAGAACCGTCAGGGTTATGCATAACGTCATAAGTAAAATATTCGGCTTTATTTTCATATCGCCTCCTCTTAACTGGATTATGGCAAATCTTTTAACCTGAACTATTCATAAAAAATTGCGAAGTTTTTGCAATTTCTTTTTTATCAGCGATCAACATGATTTTTATTGAAAGTTCAAATGAAAAGTTTTTCATTTTCACATTTATATTTTAATCGCATTTTTTTACCCTTCAGGCGGGGTCCTGAGGAGCGAAGCGACGTGAGGATCTTAGACGGCTTCGTTCTTGAGAATCCAGTTGTCTAAGGTTGCCACGGCCTGTTCCGCAGGCCTCGCAATAAAACGTTGTTGCAGGACCATCGCGGTGAAGCACCGCAGTTTCATGCCCTGTGCCTCGTATCTGCGGGAATCTCGACCCGGGAATGATTCAGATTAACATAGTATCAGTACACATTATTTTTTTCCACTCAATAAACTCTTTACTCCATAACATTATTTTGATTCCATTTCAATATGCCTCGATATGGTTTTCAGGTTGGAGATTTGAGATATATAAGAAAAGATTACTCAACAGTTAATACCAACACACATTTGGGTGGAAGTGTCACTTCCATTTTTCCTTCAGCTAAAGTGAATGTATCGAATAAAACGGGTGAAATATTTTCTTTATCGTCAAACGTATTATGTGCATTCATTTCTGCGGCCGTTATGATCCGTCCGGAGGCGGATTTAACCGGCATCCCGGGCAATTCGATTGTTAAATCGATTGAACTATGCGGATTCACATGGCAGATGCTGATGTGTACCCCGTCGGCGGAATCCTTGGAAGCGGACACATCCAAAGCCGGGATTGAGTTTTCTCCGTATGAGTATTGTTCACTTGTCAAGGAACAGGGCAGACGCACTGCATCCTGATGAACCTGATAGAGATCAAACACATGATAGGTCGGGGTCAGTACCATGTCCGGGCCCCGTGTTAGGATGAGGGCCTGGAGTCCATTGACGGTCTGGGCCAAATTGGCCATTCTGACCCGGTCGCTATGGCGGTTGAACGCATTCAAGGTCATTCCGGTAGTTACGGCGTCCCGCAGGGTGTTTTGCTGGTAAAGGGAAGCTGGATTGGTTCCCGGAGCCGGTTCATACCAGTTTCCCCATTCATCTACAATCAACGCGACTTTTTTCTCCGGATCATAGCGGTCCATTATCAAAGAATGCCGGGTGATGAGTTCTTCCATATGACGGGATTGACTCAGGGTTTGGAACCAGTCACTTTCATCGAATTCTGTTGCTGAACCCCGGTTCTCCCATCCGCGGGTAAACACATAATAATGCAGGCTGAGTCCGTCCATATAGCGGCCAGCCTGCTGCATCAGCAACTCGGTCCAGTTTTCGTTGTCTTTGTACGGCCCGCAGGCGATTTTATAGATATCATTTCCGGAGTAATTTTTGACATACGTTTGATAGCGGCGGTATTGATCAGCATAAAATTCGGGCCGCATGTTGCCCCCGCAGCCCCAATTTTCGTTGCCGATGCCGAAAAATTTCAGGCGCCAGGGTTCATTCCGGCCGTTTTTCCGCCGCAAGTCAGCTATGGGACTGATGCCGTCAAAGGTTATGTATTCGACCCATTGCTGCATTTCATGGACCGTTCCGCTGCCGAGATTGCCGCAAATATACGGCTCGCATTCCAGTTGGCTGCATAGATCCATAAATTCATGGGTTCCGAAGTGATTGTTTTCCGTAACCCCTCCCCAATGGGTGTTGACCATAGAGGGACGTTGTTCGCGGGGGCCGATGCCGTCTTCCCAATGGTATTCATCGGCAAAACAGCCGCCGGGCCAGCGCAGATTGGGTATATGGATGCGTTTCAATGACTGAACCACGTCATGACGGATGCCCCGGACATTGGGAATTTCGCTCCCTTCGCCTACCCAGTAGCCGCCGTAGATACAACGCCCCAAGTGTTCTGAAAAATGACCGTAGATGTGCCGGCTGATGATGTCTTTTTCTTCTCCTGCATAAACGGTTAAGTGGTTTTTACCATTTTCGGCTTCCGCCCTTATCTCGGTTAATACGGATAAACAAAGAAGCGCAGCCAGGATTGTTATAGAGGCAATTCCAGAATGTGTTTTCATGTCTCCTCCAGTTATTCAGGTGTTGTTCATATTATTATGTATTCGCTGAGACCAAAACGCAAAACGCAAAACGCAAAACGTTTAAAACCGGTGAATGGATTGGTGGGGGGTGGAGGGTCTTGGCGATAAGAGAATTAATCGCTGCTGATGATGCTGCTTGCGACAAGAGTATTGAGTTATCCTCGGTTCGCTGATATATTAGATAACGTGAGAAAAACCTTACATTGTCAGATGGGGCAAGTGAGACAAACAAGATCGATCAGACTTCAAAATAATATCCTTGAAATCATTTTTCCCTCTATCCGCAAGGCATGGGCCGGACTGTGCCGATGCTTTTGCTTTAAAAGGGGATGCAGGAGAATAATATGAAACAACATTGGCTTTTAGGCATGACGGCTATTTTGATTTTAATGGCGGGGATCAGCTGCCAAAAAGCATCCACAGGGGATTATCCGGTGCAGCCGATCGGATTCACTCAGGTGGAGATCGCCGATGATTTTTGGTCTCCGCGGCTGGAGACAAACCGCAAGGTCACCATTCCATATGCATTCAAAATGACGGAAGAGACCGGCCGGGTGAAGAATTTCGAAATCGCCGGTGATTTAACCGAAGGCGACAGTTTTTGCACGGTCTATCCCTTTGATGATTCCGATGTCTATAAAATCATTGAGGGTGCTTCCTATTCACTCCATGTCCAGCCCGACCCTGAATTGGACCGGCATGTGGATGACATGATCGCCAAAATTGCCGCTGCCCAGGAAGAAGACGGCTACCTTTACACCGCCCGGACTATGGATTCCAAAGAGCCGGTACGGTGGGTGGAAGGGGACCGCTGGTCGAATCTGTATCTGGGGCATGAGCTGTATAATGCCGGGCACTTATACGAAGCGGCGGCGGCGCATTTTTGGGCCACCGGGAAGCGGTCTCTGCTGGATATAGCCCTGAAAAACGCGGATTTGATCGTTTCTGTCTTCGGCCCGGATAAAAACCGGGGTGTACCGGGACATCAAGTGATTGAAATCGGCCTGGCCAAGCTCTACCGGATAACCGGAGAAAAGAGATATCTCGATCTGGCTAAATTTTTCCTGGATCAACGGGGCCGCGGTGAGCACAGGGAGCTGTTCGGGGAATATTCCCAGGATCACAAGCCGGTTGTGGAACAGGAAGAAGCCGTTGGTCATGCGGTACGAGCGGTCTATATGTATTCCGGCATGGCTGATGTGGCGGCTCTGACCGGGGACAAAGACTATATTCAGGCTATAGACCGCATCTGGAACAATGTCGTGTCCAAAAAGATGTACCTCACCGGCGGAATCGGCGCTACCGGCTCCGGAGAAGCGTTTGGGGATCATTATGAACTTCCCAATGCCACTGCATATGCGGAAACCTGCGCGGCCATCGGCAATGTTTTCTGGAATCATCGGATGTTTCTGCTGCATGGCGATGCCGGATACATCGATGTCCTGGAAAGGATTCTGTATAACGGCGCCCTTTCAGGCGTGTCCCTGGAAGGAGACCGTTTCTTTTATCCCAATCCCTTAACTTCCTACGGCCAGCATGACCGCAGCCCCTGGTTCACCTGCGCCTGCTGTCCCAGCAATATAGCCCGTTTCATGCCGTCCATTCCCGGATATGTGTATGCGGTCCGGAACGGGGATTTGTATGTCAACCTGTTCATTCAAGGTGAATCCAGATTGGATGTCAGGGGAAAGGAAGTCCGGCTCGCTCAGGAGACCCGCTATCCGTGGGATGGGGCCATTACTTTGACTGTAGATGCCGGAGAACCCCGGGAATTTGATCTGTGTATCCGCATACCGGGATGGGCGCGGAATCAGCCGGTTCCCACTGATCTGTACCGGTTCATGCAGGCGGACGAGAGTACGGTGACATTATCCGTGAATGGAGATAATGTGGATTTGGACTTGGATAACGGGTATGCCCGGATCAACCGGACCTGGAATCCGGGTGACCGGGTAGAGCTTAATCTGCCCATGCCGGTCCGGCGGGTTTTCAGCCATGAAAATGTCGCTGCCAACCAGGGCCGGGTGGCGCTGCAGCGCGGCCCCCTTGTGTACTGTGCGGAATGGGCTGATAATCAGGGACTGGCCCGGAATATCATACTTCCGGATGATGCGGATTTGAGTTCTGAGTACAGGGCGGACATGTTCGATGGTGTCCAAGTGATAACCGGTCAAGCTTCAGCGCTTAAGGAGACAAAGGGCGGATCCATGGAGATTTCCCCGCAGTATTTTACGGCGATTCCTTATTATGCGTGGGCCCACCGCGGAAAAGGCGAGATGATGGTCTGGCTGGCCCGCATTCAGGAAGAAGCCCGCCCCCAGCGGCTTCCCAGCCTTGCGTCCCAGAGCAAAGTCGCCGTCTCCAATGAGAGGAACGGCAGTGCAGCCAATGATCAGCTGGAGCCGGAAAATTCCAATGATCATGCCATTCCCCGCCTGCATTGGTGGCCGAATAAAGGAACCCGCGAATGGGTCCAATATGATTTCCCCGGACCGCGCGAAATATCCGAAATCAGCGTCTATTGGTTTGATGACACCGGAATCGGGGAATGCCGGATTCCGAAATCCTGGCAGATTATGGTAAAACAAAGCGGAACCTGGCATCCGGTGGGTACTCAAGAGCCCTATCCTGTCGCAGAGGATACATTTAACCGGATGACCTTCACCCCGGTCCTGACTACGGCTGTCCGCCTGGAAATCCAATTGAAAGAAGAGTTTTCGGCAGGGATATTGGAGTGGAAGGTGAAATGATCTCAAATCTCAAATCTGCAAACCCAATATCTTCCGGCTTGCAGCTCGTCGTCGTGAAGTGACGACCTTGATTGAATCAATGTCATACTGAGGCCTGCGCCGGCATACACATGTCATCCCTCTTTACTCTTCATTTTCTCCGGATTGAATCTCCAATAAACCGCATACCTATGATCAAACAAGCGGTAAAAGGGAACAAGGGTGACGTTTTCGGGAGCTCCGGCATCCACAGTAATAAAGGTTAAAGCTTCCCCAGCGACCGGCCGGGTCCAGTCTTCAGGGTGGTTCGGATCAGCGTTTAATGATGGGACCGGGACGGGGTCCAAATCAGAGCGCCTTCTTATTTTCTTTCTTTATTACATGAGCGGCGGTGTGATATATTTAATACCTTGGAATTCATTTGGCTGGAAGGCATAGAGCCGGATTTTTTCAGGACGGGTTATCATCATGGAGTCATTAAAAAATGAATAAGCGTTATGCATTGGGATTGGATTTCGGAACAAATTCCTGCCGGTCACTGGTGGTGGACATATCCGATGGAACGGAATTGGCAAGCTATGTCTATGCTTATCCTTCCGGCCAGAAGGGTGTGATTGTAGATGAGAAGGATCCAAACTTTGCCCGGCAGAATCCGCAGGACTATATGGAAGGAATCGAAGTTTCCATCAAAGAAGCTGTGAAGCTGGCAAAAAAAAATCATGTCGGCTTTGATGCTGAAGCCATTATCGGAATCGGGGTGGATACCACCGGCAGCAGCCCGATGCCGGTCGATAAAGAGGGAATTCCCCTGGCTTTGAAGCCCTCATATAAAGATAATCCCAATGCCATGGTATGGTTATGGAAAGACCATACGTCTTTCAAGGAAGCCGGTGAAATCACCCAAGCCGCCCGCAGATTGCGTCCGAAATACTTAGCTAAAATCGGCGGGACCTACTCATCGGAGTGGTTTTGGAGCAAGATTCTGCATTTAAAACGAATAGACCCGGATGTTTTTGAAGCGGCTTATAGTTTTTTCGAAATATGCGATTATATTCCGGCTGTTTTAACTGGAGATACCCGGCCTGGGGCCATTAAATCCAGCGTTTGTGCGGCCGGACATAAAGCCATGTACTCCGAGGATTGGAACGGACTGCCGGACAAGGAATTTTTAGAGGCTTTAGATCCGGAATTAGCCGGCCTCCGGGACCGTTTGTATGAAAAAGCATATCCCTCCAATCAAAGGGCAGGATCACTATCTGCGGCCTGGGCCAAAAAACTTGGGCTGAAACCTGGTATCGCTGTGGCCGTGGGCGCTTTTGATGCCCATATGGGCGCTGTCGGTGCCGGAGTCAGGGAAGGCACATTGGTTAAAATTCTTGGAACCAGCACGTGTGACGTGATGGTTTATCCCGGTGAGAAGGAGCTGGCGGATATTCCCGGTGTCTGCGGAATCGTTAAAGGTTCAGTTTTGCCGGATGATTACGGCATTGAAGCCGGGCAGTCGGCGGTGGGGGACATTTTTCTTTGGTTCATTCATAACCTGGTGCCCGAGGAATACGGACACACTGTGGATGAGAAATTCAAAGCTCTGGATGAATCCGCCGCGCAGCAAAAGCCCGGCGAACACGGCCTGATCGCTCTGGACTGGAATAACGGCAACCGGACCATTTTAGTGGATGTCCGGCTGAGCGGGTTGCTGGTCGGTCAGACTCTGCACACCCGGCCGGATGAGATATACCGGGCCTTGATCGAATCTACGGCTTTCGGAGCTTTGACCATCGTGGATCAGATTGAAAATTACGGTGTTTCTGTGGAGGAGATCGTTAATTGCGGGGGACTGGCCGCAAAGAGTCCTTTTCTTATGCAGATATATGCCGATATTTTGGGCCGCCCGATGTTTGTTTCCCGGAGCGATCAAACCCCTGCCTTGGGAGCAGCGCTTTTCGGTGCCGTTTGTGCCGGTCCGGACACCGGCGGATTCGGTTCGGTGGAGGAAGCCCAGAAACGCATGACGGGAACCAAAGCCGTTTTTCATCCGAACCAGGAAAATCACAAGATCTACCGGAAAATGCACCAATGGTACCGGGAGCTGCATGATGCTTTCGGCACCCGGGAATGGACGGGCTCCTTATTTCATATTATGAAGGATTTGATTGCGTTGCGGGAAAAACAAAGAAAAGGCGAACATGCTTGAAAAATTAAAACGAAGAGTCTGTGATGCCAATGTCAAACTGGCGGATTCCGGTTTAGTGATATCGACCTGGGGAAATGTCAGCGGCTATGATCCAAAGACCCGGCGGATTATCATCAAACCCAGCGGGCTTTCTTATCAAGAAATGTCATCTAAGGATATGGTCGTTGTGGATTTGGAGGGAAACGTGGTTGATGGAAGCCGCCGTCCTTCTTCCGATACTCCAACCCATTTGGTTTTATACCGTGAGTTTGAAGGCATTAGTGGGGTGGCCCATACGCATAGTTTGTATGCCACCATGTTCGCCCAGGCATTGATGGAAATTCCCTGCCTGGGAACCACCCATGCCGACCATTTCAATGGTCCAGTCCCGTTGACTCGTTTTTTAAATGAGGATGAAGTGCAGAGTGATTACGAAAGCCGAACTGGAGCAGTTATTTCTGAAAGATTTAAAGATCTGAAACCATTGGAAATCCCAGCCGTGCTGGTCGCCGGGCACGGTCCGTTCACCTGGGGACGCACTCCCGAAGAGGCGGTGGAGAACAGCCTGGTTTTAGAGCAAGTCGCACGGATAGCTCATGGGGCTCTGCAGCTGAATCCTCAACTTGCCCGCATTCCGGATTTTATTTTAAATAAACATTATCAACGCAAACACGGAACCAATGCCTATTATGGACAGATGAAAAGGGAGATGAAATGAGTAATATTCCTGAAATCAAAGCCGCCGTTGTCGGGGTCAGCCGGGACTGTTTTCCGGTCAAATTAACCCGGGAAAGAAAATCCCGTTTGATTCAGGCATGCAGGGACCGAAAAATCAAGATTCTCGATATCGATGCAATTATAGAAAATGAAAAGGATATATCAGCGGTCCTTGACGAGCTAAAGAAAAAAGATATTAATACTTTAATCGTCTATCTTGGAAATTTCGGTCCGGAAGGACCTGCTTCCATGCTGGCCCAGAGATTTGCGGGTCCGGTTATGTTTGCGGCGGCTGCGGAAGAATCAGGTAATGACCTCATTCAGGGCCGGGGCGACGCTTATTGCGGAATGCTGAATACATCTTATAACCTGGGCATGAGGAGAGTGCCGGCTTATATTCCGGAATATCCGGTAGGGACCGCCGGCGAGATCGCCGGCATGATTGCGGATTTCATGCCGGTGGCGCGAATTCTCTTAGGCATCAGGAAACTGAAGGTCTTTTCATTCGGACCCCGTCCTCAGGATTTCCTGGCCTGTAACGCACCCATCAAACCGCTGTATGATATCGGTGTTGAAATCATGGAAAACAGCGAACTGGATTTATATGATATTTTCCGTTCGGCCGAGGGAGATGCGGACATCCCCAAGGTCGCCAAAGATATGGCGGAAGAACTGGGAACCGGAAATCAATATCCTGGTATTCTAGATAAATTAGCTCAGTATGAAGTCGCCTTATCCCGCTTTTTTGAAGAGAATCTCCAGTCCGCCCTATTCGGCGTTTTTGCCAATAAATGCTGGCCGGCTTTTGAAAGTTATTTTGGTTTCGTTCCCTGTTTCGTCAATGCCCGGCTGGCGACACGCGGCATTCCGGTCGCCTGCGAAGTGGATATATACGGAGCTCTCAGTGAATATATGGCAACCTGCGCCACCCGTTTTCCCGCTACCTTGCTGGATATCAATAATACGGTTCCAGCGGATATGTATCAAAAGGCGGGGGATAAGATAAAGGGCTATAAAAACACCGATCTTTTTATGGGATTCCACTGCGGCAATACCTCTTCCGCTTGCCTGCTGGAAGGCCGCATGAAGTATCAGCTGATCATGCACCGCCTGCTGGAAGAAGATAAAGAGCCGGATATCACCAGGGGCACTCTGGAGGGAAGGATTCGGCCGGGCGAGGTGACCATTTTCCGCTTTCAATCCACGGCGGATACAACCTTGCGGGCCTATGTCGCAGATGGAGAAGTGCTGGATATGGATCCGAAGTCTTTCGGCAGCATCGGCGTATTCGCCGTCAAAGAGATGGGCCGTTTTTACCGGCATGTGCTGATTGAAAAGCGGTTTCCTCATCATACGGCGGTGGCTTTCCGGCACGCCGGGAAAGCTTTATTTTCAGCCGTAAAACTCTTGGGTGTCAAGGATATTGGTTTCAACCAGCCGGAAAACATGCTGTATTTCGGCGAAAATCCTTTCTGATTTGATTGTATGCGAGCAGTGATTTTATCCGGGCCCGGCCGCCTGGAAATATGCAAAAAACAAATACCCCGCATCCGGAGTCCACGGGATGTTTTGCTTAAAATTTCGGCCGTGGGGGTATGCGGTTCGGATATCCACTACTATCGAAAGGGCCGGATTGGTGACCAGCGGGTGGAATACCCCTTTATTATCGGGCATGAATGCAGTGCGGAAGTGGCGGCCGTCGGCGGGGATGTCACCCGGGTCAGTCCGGGAGACCGGGTGGCTGTGGACCCGGCAGTCGCCTGCGGCGTTTGTGACCAGTGCCGCAGCGGGAGGCCTCACACCTGCAGGAAATTGAAATTTTTAGGCTGCCCGGGACAGATGGAGGGTTGCCTGCAGGACTATATCGTTATGCCGGAGGTCAATTGTTTTTTGCTTCCCCGCAGCCTGAATCCTGTGACAGCCGTTCTGGCTGAGCCTCTATCAATCGCGGATTATGCGGTCAGTTTATGGGACCGTTCGAATGCTGGACTCTCTGCTGCGGTTTTGGGGGCCGGCCCAATCGGATTGAGCGCGGTAGTTGCACTTATAGAGGCGGGAATTCAAAAAGTTTACCTAACGGATAAGATCGATGTTCGTCTGAACACAGGTGTCAAATTGGGTGCGGTTTGGACCGGAAATCCCATGGACAGCGACGTGACTGCCGGAATATCTGCCAGTGAAAAAGAAGGACTGGATGCTGTTTTCGAATGCTGCGGCGAGCAGGATGCACTCGACCAAGCTGTTTTGCTGCTGAAGCCGGGCGGGCAGCTCCTGATTATCGGTATTCCGGAAACCGGAAGAACCGGTTTCGATCCCCACTTGCTGCGGCGAAAGGAAATACGGATCCAGAATGTGCGCCGGCAAAACAAACATATTCCCCTTGCTTTAGAACAAATCAGCCGGTCTTCTTTTCCAGCGGACACCTTGGTAACCCACACCTTTGCGATGGAGGAGACGGAAAAGGCCTTTGATCTGGTTGCCGGCTATGATGACGGTGTCGTTAAGGCAGTCATCCGTTTTGACACATCATGGTGATCAGCGGTAAAGCAGGACACATCCCACCTGGTGACAATATTTTCTATCAATGCCGCCGCCATTGGCTTCGGAAAGAATCCAATCCCCACTTCACAGTCCGATGTGTGACTGCAAAGCTCTAGCAAGGAAATCAGGTAAGCTTCCGGCTCCGCAAAAAAATGAGATATGGATTGACATTATTGAGAATATGTACGAAAATTAATTTTTATTAATATAGACGGCGATCCGATTCGGATGGCTGGGTCTTATATATAAACGTCGGATGAACGTTTTAAAAAGAAATCATTTGATGGGGTAGGATTTATGGCAAAAAAAAGCATTTTGAATTTAGCATCCCTTAAGGATCAGGTCTATGAGTACCTGAGGCACCAAATGAAAAAAGGGGATCTGAAGCCCGGTTCCGTTATTGACATGAATGCCACCAGCGAAAAACTGGGAGTCAGCAAGACTCCCCTCAGGGATGCGCTCATTCGTTTGGAAATGGAGGGATTTGTCAGTATACTGCCGCGCCGGGGCGTAGTGGTCAATATCCTGACGGTTCAGGACATCAAAGAATTTTATCAGATTTTAGGAGCTCTGGAGAGTACGGCTATCATTAAAGCGGGACCGAAAATGGATGAAAAAGTTGTTGAAAAAATGAAACGGCTTAATGATGTTATGATAAATGCCATCGCCAAAGACAATTTTGATTCTTATTATGAACGGAACGTGAAATTCCACGATATTTACATGGATCTGGCTGGAAACGCCACCTTGAAAGAATTGGCGCATATTTTGAAAAAACGGTTGTATGATTTTCCCCGCAGAGAGGGATACGTTAAGCAATGGGAAGAATCTTCTATTGAAGAACACAAGACGTTTTTAGATCTATTGGAGAAGCAAGAATATGAAAAAGCCGCTGATTTTATCCGGGATATACATTGGTCTTTTGCGGTACAGGAAAAATTTATTCGCGAATATTATTCGGATAATCCGGAATATGAAAAAAAGTTTAACCGACCTGAATAGTTTTTCCCTCCTTCCACTTCCTGCATGGGTTCTTTTGTGTTAAAATAATTCTCAAGAAAATGGCACAAAAGAAATCACATTTTACCGATTATCTTGAACCTTCCCAAATCATTTATGATCTTAAAGCCATAGACAAGATCGAAGCCTTGGAGGAAATGCTGGAACTTCTGGAGAAGCAGAAGTTAATCAAAACCAAAAAACCGGTTCTGACCCGGATTATCGACCGGGAAAGACTAGAAACCACCGGCATTGGCCATCATGTGGCACTGCCGCATGCCCGGTTCAATACTGGTGTCAAAGATATTTCCGTTGTGGTGGGACATTCCAAAGACGGCATTGATTTTAATGCGATTGATCAGCAAAAAGTTAATCTGATCATATTGATCGTCTGGAATCCCGCTATACCGGGGCTGTTTAATCATCTTTTTGCCGGATTAGCCAATTTTCTGGTTAATGCCAGATTCCGGGATCGTCTCTTCAGCGCCGAATCAGCGGATAAGCTGTATGATGTTCTCTCTGAAATTGAGCTCAGCATTCCTTTACAGGAAGAACGGATTATCCATCGCGCCGGACTGCTTTGGAAACTGCAGGATATCGAATTAAAAAAGAAAAAAGCATCAGCAGCCAAGAAAAAAGAACTGCAGCAGCAGGCTGATTTAATTCGAGCTGAACTTGATGAGGCTCTGCTGGACCGGTTTGACCGGCTTATGGAGCGGTATGGTTTTGCGGTAACTGAGGTGGACGAGGGCGTCTGTCAAGGCTGTTACATCAATGTGGCCACTGGGATGAGTTCTGCGATTGAAGGCAGCAACGACATTTATGTTTGCGAGAACTGCGGGAAATTTTTAGTTTCGGCGAAAACCAAAAAAAGCCAGGAATCTTCCTGATATTCTCCAAGGCAATTTTTGTTTCTGTCTGATATCCTATCGTTTTGTCTTCTGTGTCGAGAGTGCGGCCGGTTCGAGGATTTTATATACCGGATAAACGTCCGTGCCCCGCCCCCATTGTCTGGCCAAATGACGGTCAAAGAAATTCCACACCAGCAATCCGTCATCGCTTTCCGGCTCCAGCAGGTATGCGGCCAGTCGTCCCAAGGATTGCCCGGTCCTGATAATCCAGGTGCCCGGCTCGAAAGTCATTGATTTACGAAAATATTTCCCTTCGACCGAATTCAGGTAATGGCCCTGATAAAGACGTTCCGCCGCTTTCAGGGAGGTCACATTAAAGCCTTCAACTTCGACCGTTAAACTTTTTTTCAAAGATTCGACGGTGATCCCATGCTGTTCGAGCTTCGCCACCACTTTCGGCGCTGGAATAGGAATAGCATATGCGAAGGGATAGGCTACTTTCCGGGTCGAAATAAAATCCGCATAATAAGGAAGGCTGTACGTTTTTTTTCGGTCGGTCTTCTCAACCCGGGGCCATTGATTTTCGCGGGGAGTGATTTCCATTTCCCAACTGAGTATGGTCAAGGGTTCCTTGAGGGGGTGAACCTCAAATTCCACGGCAAAACCAGCCTCTTCGCTGGGATTCAGGCCTTGTTGGATGGTTTCCCGGTCGGATTGAAGCACCAAGTTCATCATTTCATTGCGGTGCCGGCGGGAATAATCCAAGATCGTTAAAAGATAATGATAATTTCCCATCACCCGGGTTTTATAGTCAGCATGGGCATAATTTTCGATTAAAATGGACATGCGGTTGCGCAGGCCGATATAATTTGTAACGTAACGCGGGGAGTGGCCGAAGGTTCGCCAGCCTTTCTCCATATCCCGATAGTCCATGAAGTTCCCATAAGGAATTGCCAAAGTATCATATTTTTCCTTAAGGTTTCGGGTCATTTCCGGCATCATGCTGTCTCGCATGTATTCGAGGATAGACAGGCTTCCGTTTGGATTCAGCGGCCAGGAATAAGTGACCGGTTCTTCATGATACGAACCGTTGGTAGTATGACAATCGACCAAAAGGGCAGGATTCCATCGCATTAGAACATTTTGAATCATTCCCTGTATTTCCGGGCTTTCCACTTTCATGCTGTCCCGGTTAAGATCCAAGTTTTGTCCGTTGTAGCGGACACCGACTCCCTTTTCCGGTCCTTCCTGATTCCGCCGGTTGTCAGGGCTTATTTTTTCGTTTCCATCGATATTGAAAATCGGGCATATCAGCAGAACCAGGTTATCCAAATAAGGCGGCGGGTTCTGATTGATAATGTCCCGGGCCAGCATAAGCGACGCTTCCTTCCCCTCCACTTCTCCCGCATGAATGTTGGCCTGAATGTATACCACCAATCGATCATCTCCGATCAAATCCCGGGGAGATACCGGGAGTGGGTTTCCGATAACCAGCAAAGGAATGGGACGGCCTTCGGGGCTGATTCCTAGAGTTTCAACCCGGATAAGCCTGGATTTTTCCTGCAAAGCGCGAATAAAATCCATTACATCCGCATAACGGGATGTAGCCGTAAAATCGCTTTTTTCCGCAACGGTGAGTAAATCCGTTTGAGCGGAAATCAAGGAAGTATGCAAAGTGAAAATAAACAAAAAGAGGATGAATCCGGATGATTTTTTCATTTCAATATCCTTTTGAGGCGATGGAATATTCAAAGATTGGAAGTGTAGCGCAATTATCGCTATGCGTCAATCGGTTTTGCGGCATCGGGCCCGGCTGCGCCGGGTGCCCTCAAACTCCGCGCTCGGGAGGCTAAATCTTCAATATCGCGTCAGCTGGACCCGATGGCCGCTCCGCCGGCCTCGCCGAATGAAGCGGGGGACCCTATCATTCAGACAATGCAGCTTGAGATCTTTCGCGTCGCCCAGGATGACACCGGGCAGCAAAGCGCCGATTGGATTCTCTCCGAAGCCAATGGCGGAGGGTGGGAGGGTCTTGGCGAGGAGAGAATTTATTCGGCGCTGACAGTTAGCTTCCGGCTATGATATCCGGCGGTGGCGGAATCAAAAAAGCCGGACTCAAAATAAGCG
Source organism: uncultured Eubacteriales bacterium (assembly GCA_964427225.1). Lineage (GTDB taxonomy): Bacteria > Acidobacteriota > Aminicenantia > Aminicenantales > Aminicenantaceae > CAYRTV01. The sequence continues at coordinate 630 of CAYRTV010000014.1, read as the reverse complement.
AGCGAAGCGGCCCTTCAGCTTGAGCCGGCGGCCGTGGGGATCTTAGACGGCCTCGCCTGGTGATCGCCTCCGCCTCCGCGGCAACGGGCCCCGCTTCCGGTCCCTCCAAGGGTTAACATTTTCGGCTGGAAATTTTACAATAAAAGAATGATGAAACGGCATACATTCGGTGTCAGAACGGGAAAAGAAAAAGAGCTCTATAAAAAAATGAAAAAGTACGGGGTCAAGGAAAAAGACTTGGAGGAAAAATTCATCCGGTCCAGTGGAAAGGGAGGGCAGCGGACCAATAAAGTCGCTACTTGTGTCTACTTGAAGCATATTCCGACTGGAATTGAAGTGAAGTGCCAGCGGGAACGGTCGCAGGCCATAAACCGTTTTTTAGCCCGGCGCAGGCTGATAGATAAAATTGAGGCCCTGGTGGAAAAGAAAAAAACGGCCGCAGAGCAGAGGATTGAGAAAATCCGGCGGCAGAAACGGAAGCGTTCCAAACGGGCCAAAGAAAAAATGCTGGATAAGAAGACAAAGCAGGCGGAAAAAAAGAAGATGCGCAAAAATCCCCGCCCGGAGGATTATACATGAAAATAAAGTCATGCGGCGAGCCGGATTAAAGACCGCAGCAGCAGATTGCCG